>JAYULN010000529.1:0-20343 GCA_043763525.1 Hymenobacter sp. | reverse complement strand
CAACGCCGCCGCCACCAAAGTCAATTGGTCCTTCTCCACCGAAAAGGCCCGCGATAAGTTGAAAAACAGATACGCTGAATTGACCAAAGTAACTGACGGAATTAAACTGTTAGACCACTAGTTCTAAATATAAAACCAGTTGATTACCAGATTTTTAATTCCAGAAACTAGTCCCCCCTCTTTTTTGGAGAGGGGGCTAGGGGGTGAGGTTGACGGCTGGGCGGCAGCCACTGCGTAACATCAGGTAGTAAATAAGATTAATTGCGCAGTAAAGATGCTTCGCTGCGCTCTGTATGACGTTCCGCGTGTTTTCTAATTTAGGAACAAGTCTACGCGGTAAAGATGCTTCACAAGCTCAGCATGACCGTTCCTCATTCCTCATTCCCCGTTGACAAAAAAGCCAGCAGCCCGGCCACGGCCCGTGCCCGGTGGCTGATTTGGTTTTTCTCGGTCCCGCTCATTTCGGCAAACGTGCGGCCGTCGCCCTCAGCGGGCACAAACACGGGGTCATAGCCGAAGCCGCCGGTGCCCCGCGCCGTCTCGGCGATGTGGCCGGCTACTTCGCCCGTAAACTCGCGTACGGTGCCATCGGCCTGGGCCAGGGCCACCACCGTGCGGAACCGGGCCGAGCGGTCGGCGGCCCCCGTGAGCTCCTGGAGCAGCTTGGCGGTGTTGTCTTCGGCCCGGCGCTGGGGGCCGGCGTAGCGGGCCGAGTACACGCCCGGTGCGCCGCCCAGGGCGGTTACCTCCAGGCCGGTATCGTCGGCGAAGCAGGCTACGCCGTAGTGCTGGCGCACGTATTTGGCCTTCTGGCGGGCGTTGCCGGCCAGGGTGTCCTGGGTTTCGGGTAGCTCCTCGTGGCAGCCGATATCGGCCAGGCTTAGCAGCGTGAGGCCGGGCGGCAGCAGCGGCCGGATTTCGTCGAGCTTGTGCTCGTTGTTAGAAGCAAAGCACAGGCGGGTGGGAGTCAGCATTCAAAGAGGGGGAAATTGATGATTTTGGGCACAAAAGAACGTCATGCTTCATCTGGCGGACACCAGATGAAGCATGACATTCTTTTTCTTTCGTGGTCGCCAACGAGCAACCCGCCCCTACCGAAACATCGACTTGATGGTGCCCCAGGAGCGCTGCACGGCGCTGGGCGTGCCAGCCAGCACGGTGAGGTAGCTTTGGTCGCCGCCGGTACTGCGCACGGTGAGGCGGTAGGTGAAGGGGCCGCCGGCGTTGGTGGGCGTGGGGGTGCTGCTGCCGGCGGTGGTGCGGTACACGTTGGTATCGAGGTACAGGTAGCGGCGCTGGCCGGTAGTGGTGGTGGTGCTCACCGTGGTGTAGCTGGTTTCGGAAGCGGCTTTGCGCGCCAGCTCGAAGCCCGTAACGTCGGTTTCGGTGTTCACTTCCCACTCTACGCGCACATTGGCCCCGTCGTAGGCGGCCGTGAACAGGGTGAGGGTAGCGGCCATAACCACCCCCGCGCTCCAGAGCACCAGCAGCGCGGCGGGCCCGAAACGGCGGAGCAGACGGCGGATGGAAGGAGGTAGCAGCACGCGTAAGGGGCCGGCCCGGAAGCAGGGACGGCTTCAAATGTACAACCTTCTTGAGAAAGTCAACAAGCTCATTCGCACGCCTTAGCTGCGCCGGGTAGCCGGAAAATATTGGGGTCGAAGTTGGGTATTTCCAAGCTAATGAGTACTTTTGCAGTCCCTTCCGCAAAATCGGCAGGGTTCAACCGGTAAAACCGACCTCTCGATATGAAAAAGGACACCCACCCCGAGTACCAGGAAGTCGTATTCCAGGACTCTTCTTCGGACTTCAAGTTCGTCACCCGCTCCACGATGAAGCCGACCGACACCATCGTGATGGAAGACGGCAAAACGTACCCGCTGGTGAAAATCGAAGTAAGCTCTGCTTCGCACCCCTTCTACACCGGCAAAAACATGTTCATCGACACGGCCGGTCGCGTGGAGAAATTCCGCAGCCGCTACGCCAAGAAAGAGCAGGCCAGCGCCAACAAAGAATAGCTTGTTATCAGCTGATAGCTGTCAGCTATTAGCGGTTAGCTTTTTAAAAACTCCTTTCGGTAGCCCCGGAAGGAGTTTTTTTTGGTCCTTTGCCGGGCTGGCCGCTGTAAATTTGGGCCTGTTTTCAATAGAAGCTAATAGCTGACAGCTATCAGCTAATAGCTTAGAAAAAATGCACGTTCTCTTATTCGACGACCCGGCCATCCGGCCGCACCTGCTGCCCTTCACCTTCACGAGGCCCGTGGCGGCGCTGCGCTGCGGCATCCTCACCATTGCCGAGAAGTGGCAGCGGCACCTGGCCGCGCCCACGGTGGGCTACCTCACGCAGCCGTATTTGCAGGCCAAGTTTCCGGTGTGCGCCGATGGGGTGGTAACGGGCCCGGCGCTGGTTATCAACGGGGCCGTGTGCCCCGATGAGGTGCTGGTGAAGCAGGTGCAGGCCCTGAAACCCGGCCAGGGCTTGTATTGCGACGAGCTGCTGGTGGCCGCCCACCTGGCCGATGCTTCGCTGGTGGCCGAGCTGGCGCAGGACGGCCTGGCCGAAGAAAAGCAGGTGGCCGAGCCGGTCACGGTTATCGACCGGCCGTGGCAGCTGTTTCTGCGCAACGGCGTGGAAATTCGCCGCGACTTTGCTTTGCTTACCAAAGGCCGTACTTCGCAGCCCGTCGGCGACCCGCACACCATTGTGTACGGGGCCGAAAATATCTTTATAGAAGAGGGGGTAAAAATCCGGGCCGCGATTCTCAATGCCGAGGACGGGCCGATTTACCTGGGTAAGAATTCGCAGGTTCACGAAGGGGCCATTATTAAAGGGCCGCTGGCTTTGTGCGAGGGTTCGCATATCAACGCCGGGGCCAAAATGCGGGGCGATAACACCGTGGGGCCATTCTCGAAGGTGGGCGGCGAAGTGGGCAACAGCATTTTGCTGGGCTACTCGAACAAGGGCCACGATGGGTACCTGGGCAATTCGGTCATCGGCGAGTGGTGCAACCTGGGGGCCGATACCAACACCTCGAACCTCAAAAACAACTACGCGCCCGTCAAAATCTGGAGCCACGCCACACACCGCTTCGTGGACACCGGCCAGACCTTCTGCGGCCTGATGATGGGCGACCACAGCAAGTGCGGCATCAACACCATGTTCAACACCGGCACGGTGGTGGGCGTGGGGGCCAACATTTTCGGGGCCGGCTTCCCGCGCACATTCATCCCGAGCTTCAGCTGGGGCGGCGCGGCCGGGTTTGAAACCTTCAAGCTGCCCAAGGTGGCGGAAGTGGCCGAGCGGGTGATGGCCCGCCGTGGCCTGCCGTATGATGCGGTGGAGCAGGAGATTATGAAGGTGGTGTTTGAGGCGACAGAAGAGGACCGGGTTTGGGAGAAGGTAAAAGGATAGATATGCAACTCTCCGAAGAAAACCGTCACACGTTGCTACTTGCTATTCATCAGTCAATTGAAGAGCAAGCGGCCGGTAGCGCCAACGACTTGTTTCAAGGACATACCAATGGACTTGATTACCCATCGAACGGCGGATTTACAGCAGAGGAACAAGAGGCGCTGAAGCTGCTGCAAGGCAACAGCATCCTTCAAACGGCTTTGCGCAAAACACTGGCGAGTTGTGCTGGCGGAGTTGTTTTTGATTTGTTGAATCTCATTGACGGTACTACTGACCCCGAGCACGGAGTATGGGAAGGGGTGAGCATCATAGATAAGGCAGCAGAATCGGATAGTGAGGCATTCTTGCATGATGAATTTTTCAGCACTTATTGGGAATGGAGGGAAATGCGGAAGAATAAGAATTGGCGCCTGGACTTATTACCTGAATAATGACCTTCGCCAACATCCCCAACCAAGCCGCCGTCAAGCAGCTGCTGCGCCAGTCGGTGCGGCGGCAGCACGTGGCGCACGCCCAGCTCTTCCGGGGGCAGGAGGGCGGCGCGGCCCTGGCCCTGGCCCTTGCCTACGCCCAGTACCTGAATTGCGAAGCCCGCGCCCCCGATGCCGCCGACAGCTGCGGCCACTGCCCGGCCTGCACCAAAACCGCCAAGCTGGCCCACCCCGATTTAAACTTCATCGTGCCCGTAACCACCACCAAAACGGTGGCCAAGGACGCGGTGAGCAGCAAGTTCATGGCCGAGTGGCGCACCTTCGTGCTCAACAACCCCTACCAGGGCCTCAACGACTGGATGCAGCACATCGGGGCCGAAAACAAGCAGGGCAACATCTCCAAAGATGAGGCCGTGCAGATTCTGAAGCTGGTGAGCCTGAAGGCTTTTGAGGCCCGCTTCAAAATCGTCATCCTCTGGCTGCCCGAGCTGATGCACCCCGCCGCCGCCAACGCCGTGCTGAAGCTGCTGGAAGAGCCGCCGCCCGCCACCATTTTCCTGCTGGTGAGCCACGCGCCCGAGCAGCTGTTGCCCACCATCATCAGCCGGGTGCAGCCGGTGGTGGTGCGCCCGTTTTCAGAAGACGACCTTACCCATTACCTGCACGCCGAGTACCAGGTGCCCGAGGCCAAAGCCCGCCAGGTGGCCCAGCTCGCCAATGGCAGCCTCGGGGCCGCGCTGGCCAACCGCGAAGCCAACGCCGACCACGACTACTTCGGGTTTTTTCGCGACTGGATGCGCCTGTGCTTCAACTATGGCAGCAAGGCGGCCGATATTCTGAAGAAGAGCGAGGAGTTTCAGAAGCTGGGCCGCGAAAACCAGAAGGAGCTGCTGGCCTACTCGTTGGGCCTGATTCGGAAGGTGCTGTTGTTCGGCATCGACCCGAAATTTGTGCCGCACCTGGCCGGCGGCGAGCAGCAGTTCGTCACCGGCTTTGCGAAATTTGTGACCCCGCGCAACGCCGACCTGCTCACCAAAGAGCTGACCGATGCCCACTACCACATCGAGCGCAACGCCAACCCCAAAATGGTGTTCGTGGATAGTTCGTTGCGATTGGGCGGATTTTTAAAGGCTTGAGTGTTGAATGTTGAGGGTTGAGTTGTGAGGGCGGGTTTTTGAGTCGCGGCTACCAAGTAACGCTTCCTTGCTTTAACCATCCAAAATCAACTCTTAACCCTCAAAACTCAACCCTCAACCCTCAAAACTCAACCCTTCAGCATGACCATAATCCGCCTCGCCACGCGCGCCAGCCGCCTCGCCCTTTGGCAAACCGAACACGTGGCCAGCCTGCTGCACGCGGCCGGTTTCGCCACCGAAATTGTGCCCATGCAAACCATCGGCGACGCGGTGCAGGACCGCAGCCTGGCCAAAATCGGCTCCAAAGGGGTGTTCACCGAGGAGCTGGAAGAAAGCCTGCGCCGGGGCGAAACGCACCTGGCCGTGCATTCGGCCAAAGACGTGCAAAGCAGCATTCCACGCGATTTGGAGCTGCTGGCCTTCCTGGAGCGAGAAAAAGTGAATGATGTGGTGCTGAGCTACGACGAGCATTTTTCGCTTGATAAGCCCGGCATTGTGCTCGGCACCAGCAGCACCCGTCGCAAGGCCCAGCTGCGCCGCTTCTACCCCCACGCCGAAACCGCCGAGGCCCGCGGCAACCTCCAAACCCGCCTGCGCAAGCTCGAAGAAGGCCAGTTCGATGCCCTGGTGCTGGCCTACGCCGGTGTGCACCGGATGGGCTACGAGCACCTGGTGCGCCACACGCTGCCGGCCCATCAGTTTGTGCCCGCCACCGGCCAGGGCAGCATTGCCATCGAGTGCGCCTCTTCGCTGAATGACGACCTCAAGAACAGCCTCAAGGCTGCCCTCGACCACGCGGCTACCCATACCTGCCTGCTGGCCGAACGCGCCTTTTTGCACACCATGGAGGGCGGGTGCAGCATCCCATCGTTTGCCCTGGCCACCCTCGACGAGCAGGGCGAGCTGCGCCTGCACGGCGGCCTCATCAGCCTGAATGGCGAGGAGTACGTGGATGAAATTCAGACCGCCGAAAGCCCCGACGAGGCCCTGGCACTGGGCATTGCGGTGGCCGAATCGGTGCTGGCGCGGGGCGGCCGCGAAATTCTGGCCAGCATCCGCGAGCACCGGGGCTAGGCGCTGGCCGCGCCCGCCCGCGCCGCGTAGCTTTGCCACCGAACTTTTCTGACTTAACCCGTTGCCGCTATGACCTTCGCCACTTCCCCATTCCGGCTGTTGCTGCTGGCGCTGCTGCTGCTAACCACCCCCGTCTTTGCCGCCGCCAAGCCCGCCAAGCCCGCCAAGAAAAGCAGTAAGGATGAGGTCGTGACCATCACCACGCCGCAGGGCGTTATCCGCTTAATTCTCTTCGACGATACCCCGCTGCACAAGGTCAACTTCCTGCAAAAGGCCAAAAGCGGCTTCTACGACGGCACCGTCTTTCACCGCATCATCGATAATTTCATGGTTCAGGGCGGCGATGCCAACTCTAAGGATACCGACCCCGACAACGACGGCATGGGCCAGCCCACCGACCCCACCATTCCGGCCGAGCTGGCCCCCGGCCATCAGCACGTGTACGGGGCCGTGGCCGCCGCCCGCATGGGCGGCCCGGCCGGCACGCCCAGCAGCAGCTCGCAGTTCTATCTCGTCGAAAACCACGGCGGCACCCATTTCCTCGACGGCCAGTACACCGTCTTCGGCCAGGTAATTCAGGGCCTCGATGTCATCGACAAAATTGCCAAGCTGCCCAAAGATGGCCGCGACCACCCCACCGCCGACACCAAAATGACCGTGAAAGTGGAGAAGCTGAAGCGCAAGAAAATCAGCAAGCTATACGGTTACAAATACGAGGAGCGCACGATTCCTGTTGATTGATAAGCTGTTCGTGAAAATACTCCTCACCGGTTCCAATGGCTTACTCGGCCAGAAACTTGTGGCCCTGCTACGGCAGCAGGCCGGGGTCGAGTTTATTGCCACTTCCCGTGGGGCCAACAAGCTGGCCGGCCTCTATTCCGACCTGCACTTCGTGCCCCTCGATGTGACCGATGCCGCGCAGGTGCGGCAGGTGCTGGCTCACGAGCGCCCCTCCCACCTCATCCACACCGCCGCCATGACCAACGTGGACGAGTGCGAGCTGAACCACGAGCCCTGCTGGCTACAAAACGTAACGGCCGTTGAGAACCTGGTGCAAGCCTGCGCCGACCTCCACATTCACCTCACCCACCTGAGCACCGACTTTGTCTTCAGCGGCGAAGAAGGCCCGCTGTCGGAGGAGGCCGAGCCGGCACCGGTCAATTTTTACGGTGAGAGCAAGCTGGCCGCCGAGCGGGTTGTGCAAGCCAGCCCCGGCCGCTGGGTCATTGCCCGCACCGTGCTGGTATATGGTGTGGCCCACGACTACGGCCGCACCAACATTGTGCTCTGGGTGCGTGATTCGCTGCGCGCCGGCAAACCCATTAAAGTGGTTGATGACCAGTGGCGGACGCCCACCCTGGCCGAAGACCTGGCCCAGGGCTGCTGGCTGCTGGCCCGGCAGTCGGCCCAGGGCATCTACCACCTCAGTTCCGACGAACTGCTCACGCCCTACGCCATGGCCCTGCGCGTGGCCGATTACTTCGGCCTGAATAAAAGCCTGATTGAAAAGGTCGACGGCCGCACTTTTTCGCAGCCCGCCCGGCGGCCGGCCCGCACCGGCTTCCTCATCGCCAAAGCCCGGCGCGAGCTCGGCTACCGTCCCCACACCTTTGCCGAAGGCATTGGCCTGGTGGGGGCCCAAAGCGAAGCAGCCGGATAAAAGAAAACCCGCCGGGGCAGACGGCGGGTTTAAGCTCAGCAAGGGTAGTCAGCGAGCGGTAGAGGGGGATAAATTGGTAGATTTTTACGCTAAAGGGTAGGTATATAGTTTAAAATGAGCTGGAAACAGGCGAAATGGCGGAAAAAAATCAGGCGTCATACCTGGGGCCAGATACCAACCAGTAAGCCCCCGACCAGCACGGCCGTGCGGCCGAGCAGGGCCGCTTCGCCGAGGGCGCGGGGAACCACCATGCCATCTGGCGTGACGAAATCGATACCGACGGCAATGGGGCGTGCTACACTTGCGGGAGCCTTGGGGCGGCGGGGCGTACTTAACGATGGGTAAACGAGCAGATACATAATGCAATAAGCGGTAGAGGGGGACGAAATAGCAGCTTACCAGCGGAAAACAGATTCTTCCCTAAGACGATGCAATGTTAAGGCCGCATTTAAGCCCATAAAAGGACAATAGTGCCTAAATTGAGACATCCATTATTACTCGTTTCTGATAAAAAAAGTCAATTAATTATCTGAAAAAACTTATAAAATTACTAAGGCTGATTATTGATAAATAATTTATATTGCTGTTGGTTAGATACTTGCAATAGTAAATGGTTGAGGAATAAGCCCTCCTTTTTTCCGAAAAAAAGATGATTTGAGACATCGGGTATAATTAAGACTTCAAAATATTTATCGGGAGGCACTTGGTGCTTGTCGTTGTCGCTAAGCAGTGTTGCCCCGCCGCTGACCTAAGGTATTTAAGCTTAAAATGCTTAATGATAGGCATATAAATGGGGGTATGAACGCCCACCAGGTGCCGGGCTGGTCGCGCACTGTGGCCAGTAGCCGGCCCCAGCTGGCCACGTCCGGGGCCAGGCCAATGCCCAAAAACGACAACGTGCTTTCCAGGCCCAGCAGCCCGGCAATGCTGAGTGGTAGTGCCGTGCGCAACGGCTGCAACGCGTGGGGCAGCGCATGGCGCAGCCAAATTTGACCGGCTGGTACCCCGGCGGCACGGGCGGCTTCCACGAAGGGCAGTGCGCGCACCCGCAGCATTTGGGCCCGCACCAGGCGGGCCGGGTGCGGCCAGGCGGTGAGGGCGAGCAATCCCAGCAAGCCTCCCGCCGACATGCCCGTGCCCGCCGCCAGGGCCACCACCAGCACCAGTCGGGGAATGGTATCGAGCGTAGCCGCCGTGCCCATCACCACGGCATTGAGAGGAACGGGCCAGGTAAGGAGTGGCAGTTTGCGCCACCCGGCTACCAGACCTACGCTCAGCGCTACCAGGGCCAGCGCTGCGCCGGCAATGGGCACGGGCAGCCCCAGAGCCCACCAGCTCGCGCCCACCACCACCAGCCAATACGGGGCCGCCAACCGCAGCGAATTTCCCCAAAAGCCAGCCGCTCCGCCAGCCAAGGCTCCTACCAGCGCGGCCAGTACCGCCGCCGGCAGGGTAAGTAGCACCGCCGTGCGTGCCCCAAAAATGAGCACGCTCAGCACGTCGCGCCCCTGGAGTTCGGTGCCCAGCCAGTGCCGACCAGCAGCGTAGCCGGCGGGGCCAAATGGGGACTGGCCCACGTGGCCCAAATCGGGCATTCCGGGCGGGTAGGGCAGGGGGAGCGCGGCCGCCAGCAGCGCCGCCAGCACCACCAGCCCAAGCCAGAGCACCGCCAGGCGCTGGGGCCAGGACGAGGCCGTCGCGTTCAGGCCTGCCACCGGATGCGGGGGTCAGCCCATAAGTACAGCAGGTCGGCCAGGAGCAGGGCCAGCAGGCGGGCCGCCCCCGTGAGGAGCACGCCGCCCACCAGCAGGGGGTAGTCGCGGGTGGCGGCGGCTTCGGCCAGCAGGCGGCCCATGCCGGGCAGCGCAAATACTGCCTCGACCACCACGGCCCCGGCCACCAAGGTCGGCAGCAGTTCGGCAATTTGGGCGATGATGGGTAGCAACGCGTTGCGTAGCGCGTGGTGCCGCACAACCGCGGTCTCGGCCAGGCCTTTGGCGCGGGCGGTGGTGGCGTAGCCGGTGCGCAGCTCGTGGGCCAGGGCGGCATCAAGCTGGAGCGTGAGCTCGGGCAGGGCCGTGAGGGCCAGCGCGGCCACGGGCAGCACCAGGTGCTGGGCGTACACGGCCAGGCGGCTCCATACGCCCAACTCTCCATCGGCGGGCTGGTCGAGCCCGTAGGCCGGAAACCAAGCCAGCACTTCGGGGTTGGCAAAAATCAGCAGCAGCCCCAGCGCCACCACAAACAGCGGCAATGCGTGCAGCCCCACCAGCGCCAGGCGCACGGGCCGTTGCCACCACGGCCGGGCGGCCAGGCGTTGGGCCAGAACCAGCGCGCCCACCACGGCCAGCAGGGCCGCCGTGCCCGTGAGCGGCAAAGTGTAGGCCAAAGCGTGGCCCAGGCTGGCCGCAATAGGTGTGCCGGTGCGAAACGAGGTGCCCAGGTTACCGCGCAGCAAGTCCGCCATCCAGCGGTGGTACTGGTTGCGGGAGCCATGCCAGCGCCATTGCCCGGCGTGGCCGCGCGGTCCGGAATCGCGGCTTGCGTAGAACAGGGGCAGGTCGAGGCCCAGCCGCTGCTGCACGGCTAGCTGGGTGGCCCGTTGGGCGGCGGGGCCGCTACGGGCAGCCGCCAGGTCGACGGCATCGGGCAGCTGGAGCCGCACGGCCGTATCCAAATCGTGGCGGCTGAGCAGGAACACGGCCGAAGCCAGTGCCCACACCGCCAGCCCTGTTCGCATAAAACGTCGAAACAGTATCCAGGCCATGGGTTACGGAGCGGGAGTGGGCGACGGGCGACGCGGTCCGACCCCCATCAGGCTATAGCCGGGTTTGAGGCTGCTGACGCGCAGGCCCTGCAACTTGTTGCTGGCCACGATGTAATTGGGGAGAAAAAACAGCGGCACCAAAGGCGCTTCGCGTTGCAGCAAGGCCTGAAAGCGGCGCAGCAGCCGGGCTCGCTCCGTTTTGCTATTGGCCGCCGCGATGGCCTCGATGAGCCGGTCGCTGGCCGGGGTGCTGAAACCCGTCGAGTTGCTCTCGGTCACTCCTTGGGTGTGCAGCAGGGGAGTAAAGTTGAACATGAACGGATTGCCCCTCAGCACCCGCACATACAGGTCGAAATCGCCCGCACGCAGGGCCGTCGAGAGAGCACCCGCCTCGGTGGGCTGGAGGGTGACCGGGATGTCCAGCCCCGCCGTGGTGGCCTGAAATTGCAGGGCAACCGTGGCAAAGGTCTCTTCGTCGGAACGGTAGCGCATCAGCAGCCGCAGTTGCTGGCGGGGGGCCGGGGCTTTGCGTCGAAACCAGCCCTTGCCCGTCGTGCGCTGCCAGCCGGCCTGGCGCAGCAGGGCAGCCGCTCCGTTGGGGTCGAAGGGCAGGAAGGCCAGGCTGTCGTTGTAGTTGGCGTGGTCGCTGGGGCTGATGAGGCCCACCGTGCGTTGCCCCGCGCCCTGCTGCGTGGCTTGCAGCAAGCCAGCCGCGTCGAAGCACTGGCTCAGGGCGCGGCGGGTGAGGGCATCGGCCAGGGCGGGCCGTCGGGTGTTGAAGCCGGCCGTCACGACGTTATGAGATGGCGTGGAGTAGAAGGAGAGTTCCGCGCGGGCCGTTGGCGAGGCGCGTAGCCGGGCAAAGTCGCGGGCCGGCATTTGGGGGTACACGTCGAGGTCGCCGCGCCGCAGGGCCAAGGTGGCCGTGGCCGCATCTGGAATAATGAGGTAGTCGAGCTGCCGGGGCCGGGCCTGGAGCACAAACGGCGTGGGCCGCACCCGGTCGCCCCACCACTGGGGCTTGCGGCGAAAGCGCAGGTACCGGTCTTTTTCCCACTTCACCAACTGGTAGGGGCCGCAGCCCGGCAGCTGGCGCGGGGCCAGGGGGGCCACACCGGCTTGGTAGCGTCGGGTCACGGCTTGCAGCTCTGAATCGGGTGGGGTCGTGGCGGGCCAGTGCTGGAGTTGCGCCAGCGTGAAGCGCCGCAGCTGCCCGCGCGGGTCCAGCGCGGCTTCGGAAAGAATAAAGAAGTCGCCCGAGGCCTGGGCGTGCTCCACGGCTTGCCCCTGGCACACCATCGTGAACTGGCGTGGGGCTTTGGGGTTGGTATGCACGGCCCGAATGAAACGGTATTGGTTGCGGGCGGTCTCGTTGGGCAGGCCCGGGCAAAACATCAGCTTCAGCGTGAACTCGACATCGGCGGGCCGTACGGGTTGCCCGTTGTCCCAAGTGGCGGCTGGGCGCAGGCTGTAGCCCAGGTTCATCAGCGAATCGCCAATGAGCTGCACCGAAGGCAGCGCTTCGGCTAATGCCGGGGCGAAGGAGTGGGTATTGTAATCAGCCTGCAACAAGCCCACGTGCAGCAGATAGTCGGCATCAATGGCTGACTGATTGGGGAGCAGCAATGGGTCCAGGGTTTCGGGGTCATGAACCCAGCGCGTCCGGACCGACCCCGGCTGGCTGCGCCTGGTGCCGCAACTAGTTGACAGCAGAAGAATTGCAGCAGCGAGCAGAATTCTGATGGGAAAATTTTGCTTCATGCGGGGCCCTGGCAATCGCTACGCTACGAGCTGTAGCGTGGGTTGCCAGTGCCAAATATCAAGTTTTTTAGGCAGTAATGTCGCCGCCCCAACCGCCAACGCCGCCAGCCGCTGCAATGTCGCCGCCCCAACCGCCAACGCCGCCAGCCGCTGCAATGTCGCCGCCCCAGCCGCCAACGCCGCCAGCCGCTGCAATGTCGCCGCCCCAGCCGCCAACGCCGCCAGCCGCTGCAATGTCGCCGCCCCAACCGCCAACGCCGCCGAGGCTGGCAATGTCGCCACCCCAGCCACCTACGCCACCGAGGCTGGCAATGTCGCCGCCCCAGCCACCTACGCCACCGAGGCTGGCAATGTCGCCGCCCCAGCCGCCAACGCCGCCCATCGCAGCGATATCGCCACCCCAACCGCCAACACCACCTGCGGCAGCAACATCACCGCCCCAGCCGCCAACGCCGCCCATCGCAGCAATGTCGCCGCCCCAGCCGCCGACCCCGCCAAGGGCTGCCGAACTCAGGCTGATAGTAGTAGCGGGGGCCTGCGGAGCAGGGCTTACCTGAGTTGCGCCAGACGATATGCCAGCGAATTGGAAAAGGGCGAGGGCGAGGATGTTTATCATGACGCTGTGGGGTTAAGGAATGTGTCAGTTGTTTGATTGACACAAAGTTGGGGGCCACCACAGGCGCACAAAAGGACAATATTGCCCTAAAAGAGACGAGTATTTAAATTATAAAAAATGTCACTTTATAAATTTAAAATAATGCGATTAGCGCTGATGAAACCCAGGCGCAATTTTTTTTGGACGCGGTAAAAAAAAATAGGCCAATTTGTGACATCGGAGCGCCTGAAAGGTCATAAAAAACTACGATGCAAAGGTTGGTGGTGGTTCGCAATGAAAAAAGGAAGGAGTGCCCAATTTTGCGACACCACTTTTGAGGGTCTTGGTTCTTACGAAAGCCTTTTTCTATTTGATTAAAGCACTTTTCAGATGAATGAAATTACAAATCTGGCGCGAATTGTGACATCTCGTAGTTTGGCAACTTTGCCGCTACTGGACCTGCACAGCCCGCACCCCAATAAGGAAAACCAATTTGTGGCGGCCCTCACCAACTCGCCCGAGGCTAGCCAGCTCCAGGTGGTGAAGTCGTTATACGGCCGGACCACGGCGGCCAACGTGCGTGCCTTGCAGCGCTTGCAGTCGCGGGTGCGCACCAAGCTGCTCAACCAGCTCTACTTCCTGGACCATTCGGACCCGCGCCACCTGGTGTCGCGGCGCTACGAGCTGGAGTGCCTGGACCTGCTGCACAAGGTGAGTATTTTGTACGCCGAGCGCGAGTACAAGCTGTCGGAGCGTCTCATGCTGCGCTGCCTGCGGCTGGCCGAGCAGGGCGAGTTTACGCAGTACGCGGTGCAAAGCGCGCGCCTGCTACGCAACCTGTACGCCGAGCAGAAACAGCCCATCGCCTACAAGAAGGTGAACAAAGTGCTGCTGCACGCCCAGCAAGTGCTGGCCTGGGAAGACGAAGCCGAGCAGCTATTCACTGAAACGCTGCTGGCCCTGAATGGCACCGTGGCCGCGCGGCGGGCGGTGCTGGTGCTGCTGCCCGGCCGCATGGCGCAGCTCGATGCCCTGCACCGCCGGGCGGGCAGCTTTACTACCTATAACACGGGGTATCGCACGCGGTTGGCCTACGAGGAGCTGCGGGGTAACTACCAGGAAATTATCCGGGTAACGGCGGCGGCTTCGCGGCGGCTGCGCGATGGCAAGCTCAACGCGCGACGGTTCGACATTCGCTTCAACCACTTTATGAGCATTTACGCGTACCTGCGCAGCCGGCAGCCGGCGCAGGGCCTGCGCCTGGCGGGCGAATACGTGCGCGACTTCCACCCATCGTCCAGCAACTGGTTTTATTTTCAGGAGCAGCACGTGCTGCTGGCCCTGCACGCGCAGCAGTACGAGCGGGCCCAGGAGCTACTGAACATTATCACTAAAAACCCGGCCTATATCAGCCAGCGGGAGGCGGCGTTGCAGCGGTGGGACTTGTACAAGTCGTACATCGAGTTTGTGCTGCCGCCGCAACGTGCCGCTTCGACCCGGCAGCGGCAAATGGCCCAGTGGGTACTGCAACTGCCCGAATACAGCCGCGATAAGCTGGGCCATAACGTGGCCATGCTGGTGTTGCAGGTGCTGTATTTTCTGCGCGAGCGCAACCTGGAAGCCGTGCTGGTGCGCCTGGAGCGCCTGCGGAAATACCAGCAGCGGCACCTCTACGAGCCGACGACGCTGCGCAGCCGGCTGTTTTTGCGGCTGCTGCAAGTGATTGTGGAAAAAAACTTCGACCCGGCTAAAGCCGCAGAGCGCGGTAAAACCATGGAGCAGCAGCTGCGCGATACGCCTCCGCCCGGCAACGCCTTTGCCGAAGTCGAAATCATCCCTTACGAACATCTGTGGGAACTGGTGCTGAGCCTGCTGCGCGAGGGAGTGCCGGTAGCGAGCCAGCCGGGGGGATAATGACTAACTGCGAATGGAACGAGCAATTAGAGCAGCTTTCCCAGGTCAGTGTACGTGTCCCGGTCGGACGCTCAACTTGCACGTCCACGATTGGCGACTCTTTTCGTGACGGCCATAACAAAAGCCCCGACCTGATGAACAGGCCGGGGCTTTGGGTTAGCCTGAGCTGTAAAACCTTAGTACAGGTAATTCAGGGCGATGATGTCGTTGCTGTTGAACGGACGGTTCACGTTGGTGCCCACGCAAGCCAGCATCCAGGAGTTGGGGTCGGCGGCCGAAGGAGTGCCGGGGATGCGGATGGCGCCCACCGTGCTGCTGCCCTCGTTGTAGGCCGAGCCGCCGCAGCTGTACTGGCGGTTCATGTAGTCGGTGTGGCGGAAGCCGATGCAGTGACCCATTTCGTGGGCCATGATGGTGGCAATGTAATTGGTGTTGGTGCTGTTAATCACATTCGGGACGAGCTTAAAGCCGGGGGCGGGGTTGCCGTTGGACGGAAAGCCGCCCGACTGGCCCAGTACGCCGGAGCCGAGGTCGGCAGCGTATTGAACGGGAATTTGAGCCCCCGACGATACCCGGCGGAAGCTTAGCTGCAAGCCAGCGGCGTTGTAGCGGCGGACAGCCTCATCAATAGCCGTCACGTATGCCGACGGAAACTGGCTCGAAATGCTGACGGTGAGGGTGCGGGGCAGGCCGGTAACCAGGTTGGTGGTGCGGTACTGCTCGTCGTTGCCCACGCGCAGAGCCGCGAAGGGAGTCTTGTCGTTCAATGCTTCGGCTGTCAGCAACATGTCGCCTTCAACCAGGTACCCACCTTCCGTGGCTTTAACGCCTTGCGTATCAAAGCCCAGCGCTTTTATCTGCGCGAGTACTTCTTGCGTAACGGGGTTGGGCTGCACGGCGGAGTCCTGCGATTTCTGGCAACCGGCCAGTGACAGAGCAGCGCTGCCGGCAAGGGTCAGTAAAGCGGCGGAGAGTACGTTCTTTATTTTCATACGGGGTGTTGGTCGGAGAATGAAAAATGGTGAATTACCTCCGCAAGGTGATGATAAAAAATGCAGATAGCAACGTATTTTGGTGATAATATTGAAATTAATTTAAAAAAATGCCCTGAAACGCAAAAATTATCACATTTCAAGTGGTCGACTTATGGGAATGACAAAATATTGTTAGCGTAAGGTGCTGCTTATTTGGCGCTACCACGCCAGATGGCTTACACCCTGAGTGTTAAGCGGGCGATGAACAGCGGCAACCAGCTCCACGAGCCACTACTAAGGTGGCTGCGCTAATTGCGTACCTTTGTTTGGAACCGAATTCTCGTGGAAAATTTACGTTTTCCCTCAACTATATAATTGTCTGACTAGTGGCTTGTTCATCATGTTCTTCTGGCGGGGGCTGCGGCACCAAGCCGGGCGGCTGCAAATCAAACGGCGGCTGTAGCACCGGCGGCTGCAACCGCCTCAATGTATTCGACTGGCTGCAGGATGTGGAGGTGCCCGACTCGTTTGCGGGCTTTGATATGGTTGAAATCCGCTTTAAGGGCGGCCGTAAGGAGTTTATGCGCAATGACTTGCGCCTGCCCCTCGTGACGGGCGATGCCGTGGTGGTGGATGCCGCCGGCAGCGGCTGGCACCTGGGCCACGTGTCGCTCAAGGGCGAGCTGGTGCGCCTGCAAATGCGCAAGAAGAAAATCCCGACCGACTCGAAGGAAATCCGCAACATTCTGCGGGTAGCCACGCCCGACGACGTGGAGCGCTGGGAGGCCGTGCGCGACCTCGAAACCGGGACCATGTTCCGGGCCCGCGCCGTGGTAAGCGAGCTGCGCCTGCGCATGAAGCTGAGCGACGTGGAGTACCAGGCCGACCGCACCCGCGCCCTGTTCTACTACTCGGCCGAAGACCGGGTCGATTTCCGCGAGCTCATCCGCCGCCTGGCCGACGAGTTCCGGGTGCGCGTCGAGATGCGCCAGATTTCCCTGCGCCAGGAGGCCGGCCGCATCGGTGGCATCGGCGTGTGCGGGCGCGAGCTGTGCTGCTCGACCTGGCTTCAGGATTTTAAAACCGTGAGCACCACCGCCGCCCGCTACCAGAACCTGAGCCTGAACCCCCAGAAGCTGGCCGGCCAGTGCGGCCGCCTCAAGTGCTGCCTCAACTACGAGCTGGATGCCTACCTCGATGCCCTGAAGGACATTCCGCAGGTGCAGCGTCCGCTGAAAACCAGCAAGGGTGAGGCCTTTTTGCAGAAAACCGACATCTTCCGCCGCCGCATGTGGTTTGCCTTCAAGGGCGATAACAACTGGGTGATGCTCGACACGGCCCGCGTGCGCGAGCTGCTGGAAATGAACAAGCGCGGCGAAGTAATCGAAAGCCTGCTGCCGCCCCGCGAAGAAGCCCCCGAGCCCGAAGTATCGGCCATCGTGGAAGGCTCGCTCGACCGCCTCGACGACAAGATTAAATCGGGCAGCAAGCGCCCCAAACGCAAAAAAGGCCGGGGTGAAAAAGAAGGCACCGAAGCGTCGGAAAGCCGTGCCCCGCGCGAAGGCCGCGAGCCGCTTGAGCCCCGCGCCGCCCGCGAGCCCGGCACCGAATCCCGCGAGGGCCGCCCGGCCCGCGAGCCTCGGGAAGGTCGCGAGGGCCGCGAAAACCGCCCGGCCCGCGATGGCCGCCGGCCCGCCGGTGCCGCCCCCGGCGGCCCCCGCCCCCCCGAGCAAATGACCAGCCCTGGCCCCGGCGATGCCGACAACCCGGTGCCGGCCCTGGGCGACGTGCCCGAGCAGCGTGGTCGCCGTGGGGCCGCCGCCCGCCCCCTCAACCGCCGGGGCGGCCGGGGGCGTAGCGACACTCCCCGCGCCGACGGTACTACTCCCGGCGAGGCCGGCGAAGCCCGCCCCGAGGGTGGCCGCAACCGCCGTATCGAGCCGCGTGACGGGGCAAGCCCCCGCCGCGAAGCCAACCCCAGCGCCACGCCCCGCCCCGCCGCCGAAGGCAGTAGTGAGCCCCGGCCTCGCTCCGAAGGTGGCGAGCGCCGCGAAGGCCGGGGTGGCCGCAACCGCCGGGGCCGGGGCCCGGCCGGCGACGGCGGCGCAGCCGGTGCCGGCCCGGCACCGGCCGGCGCTTAGCATTATCCGGCGCTTAGCATTCTTCTGATTTAAACGACCATTCTCACGCACGATGCCGATTACCATGACCCGTAGCTTTTCGCTGCGCCTGCTGGCTGCCGTTGGGCTGCTGGGCCTGCTGGCGGGCTGCGACCCCAACCGGGTATTTGAGCAGAACATCGACTTCCCAAATTACTCCTGGGACGTGCAGCAAAAGCCGGCCTTCACCTTCGCCATTGAAGACACGACGGCGCGCTACGACATTTTCTTCAACGTGCGCCACGCCTCGGCTTACGGGTTTTATAACCTTTACCTGAAGCATACCCTGACGGGGCCCGCCGGCCCGGTAGGCCCGCCGCTACTGCACCAAATGCTGCTGCTCGACCCCAAAACCGGTGAACCCAAAGGCAGCGGCACCGGCGATATCTACGACATGCAGCTGCTGGCCCTGCCCAATCAGCACTTCGCTAAGCCCGGCAACTACACCCTCACCCTGGAGCAGTATATGCGCCAGGCCCAATTGCCCGGCCTGATGGCCGTGGGCGTGCGCGTGGCCAGGCATGAGGTGAAAAAATAGGTATTGGCTTAGACGCGAAAGAGCCGGCTCCACGCACTGCGGAGCCGGCTCTTTCGCGTCTAAGCCAATGGGGGAAGCCGGTAGGATAACCACAAAATGACCTTGCAAGTAGCGCCTGGGTACCTACGCTATGCGGGTTACGTCCACGGCGTTGGGGCCTTTTTTGCCGGCTTTGATGTTGAATTGCACCCGGTCGCCTTCCTGGATTTCGTGGATGAGGCCCGTCTGGTGGACGAAAATTTCTTCCTGATTGTCGTCGGCGACGATGAAGCCGAATCCTTTGGTGTCGTCGTAAAACTTAACGGTGCCGGTAAGCATAAGCGTAAATGAGGGGTAAAATGAAGCTGGCTGGGCAAAGCCCTTGGGCGGGGCGGCAAGCCGTGGCGGGGCAAAGGTAAAATTGAGCCGGCCAATCTTCGGCGTAACCACGGATTCGTTTGGCCGGCGGCCAGGGGCAACAACGACTTAGAAGGCCTTGTCGTATCTTAATAACTGCGAGAAGAGTAAGCGTACGTAATCCATTCACTGATTCTAACCCATTGTTCCTGCTATGGAAAACGAGGAAAAAAACCTGAACACCGCGCCCAACAACATCGCGGGCAACCGCGTGGATGGGCCGGTTGGCAACACCGCCGCCAAGCCTGGCCGGCCCGGTACGGGCGTGGGCATGCCCGGCGGCCCGCCCGCCACGGAGCAACCTGCCAGCTCGCCCACGGCCCTGGCTTCGAGCGAGGCCCTGGCTGCTTCGGAAATGAGTGCGGGAGCTGGGGCCCTGGCCGAAGGCGCGGCAGAACAGGAAAACCGCGCTGCCGACCCCGCCAAACTGGTGCCCACGGGGGCGTACGGGGGCAATTTCGGCAACAGCACCCAGTCCAGCCACAACGACCAGGCCCGCCGTGATAACCAGGACAGCGATGCTAACCGGGGCGAGTTTGGAGCGCAGGACCTGGGCGGTACCACCCACGGCGGTTTCGGCAACCAGAACCGACGGGCCGACTACGAGCCCCACGGCACCCCCGAAGATGCTTATTATGGCGGCCCCGGTGCGCCCGGCCCTCAGGAGAATGCCTACCGCGCCTACGATGGCCGCGACGACCGGCCCGACAGCCGCACCGAATACGGCTTTGAGCGCGGCACCGCGCCGGCCCCCGAAGCCGACCGCACCGGCGATACCGCCAGCGCCCACCGCAACGACAATGGGGCTCCCAAAGGACCCGACCCTGGCTACGCCACTGATTACGGCCACACTTCTCTGCGGCCCGAGGCCGATGCTCAGGAAAGTGCGCCTGCTAACCCAGGCCGCCGCAACCAAAGCACCGACGACTACCTGCCGGTGCAGGCCCGCCACGATAGTGAAGGCCACCATGCCGAGGCGCACCCCATCAATAGTACCGGCCACAGCGCCAGCGATGAGTCGCGCCGCGCCGCCAATGCACGCGGTGGCGACCGTAGCGGCTACGTGCAAGCGCCCGATGGCGATTCCGACCAGGGCATGGGCTCGCGCGGGGGCTCCTACAACGATGCCTACGACGACAGCAAACCCGGCAGCAATGCCGGCTCGCCCATGCCCGGCGACCAGCGCCGCGAAGACATTGCCCAGAATTTTGGTGCCGAAGCCCGCGAAGAAAACTGCGCCACCGACGAGGAAAACCGTGCCGACCACGGGGCTCCCCAGCGCAACGCCGGCCGGGACTGAAATGTAGCACGGACTTTGTAGTCCGCGTCAGAACGATTCCCACGCGGACTACAAGGTCCGCGCTACGCTTACACCAACCTGAAAACCGCTCTAAGTAGGTAGCCAGTATTAACTGCTGTTACGCGGTAGGTTGTAGCGCGAACTCTGTAGTTCGCGTCCTCGCGCCAGTAAAGCCGCCCGAACGGCACGGGAATACGAACGACAAAGTTCGCGCTACACCCCCAGCG
>JAYULN010000528.1:0-1444 GCA_043763525.1 Hymenobacter sp. | reverse complement strand
TGCGCTCCTCCCAGTGCGCGAGGAAATTGCCCAGGTTATTGCCAAATTTCAAACTGTATTCCAGCGTCAAATCGAGGAAGCGGAACAGGTAGTCGCTCTCCCCATTGCGCCCCAGCAGCCCGAACAGGCTCAGCAGCCGCTCGGCCAGCTCGTAGAGGCCCAGGTTGCCGGTCTCGGCCTCCCGCACGTCGTAGCCGTGGGCCCGCAGCTCCTCAAAAAACGCCGTGCCGCCCGCCGCGTTGGCTACGTCGGCAATGTGCCGGGCGCGGGCTGGGGTGGGGGCCAGCCCGCGCACCACCCGGTCCACGAGCAGCAGGGCCTCGGCCCGCGCCAGCGTGTCGGCCGGTTGGTGCAGCACCCGCAGAATGCTCACCAGCAAATTCACCACTTCGGCAAATTCCAGCGCCAGTGAATCGGCCGAAATAATGGCGTAGCCCCGCTCTTTCAGAAACTTAGCAATGGTTTTGCTGGCCCCCCGCGTGCGGCACAGCACGGCGATATCGGCCAGCTCGTAGCCGTCGCGCAGGGCCTGCTCCACCAGTTGCAGCGTGAGGTAGCAGGTGCTTTCGTCGTAGCCCAGCAGGGCATCGGGGGTGTGGCCGGGGAGGGGTTCGGCGGTGTAGGTGCCGGCAGTGGGGTCGTAGCGCAGGGCGGGGGCATCCTTTTGGGTGAAGAGGAGCTCGACGTGGCCCGATACCGCCCCCGCCGGAACCTCACCCCCTGACCCCCTCTCCAAAAGAGAGGGGGCACCGGAAATGCTCCCAGTAAAATCGTTAGGCTCCCCCTCTTTTTTGGAGAGGGGGCCGGGGGGTGAGGTGACGGCCCCCGGCACCTCCTGCCCAAAATGCGCGTCATAAATCCCCTCCACCAGCGCCAGCCCCGCATGCCGCGCACTCACCGCCGCAAAAAACGAGTTATTAAACGCCACAATTTCCCGCGCCGAGCGGTAGTTCACCTGCAACGCTTTCGGTTCCAGCACCCCGTCCAGCGTTTCGTACCGCAGCCGCAGCAGCTCGCGCGTCTCGGGTTCCCGCGCCCGCGCCACCAGGGCCGCCGTGTCGCGCTGGTGCAGGCGCAGAATCTGCTCCATCTCGCCCCCGCGCCAGCGGTAAATGGCCTGCTTGGCATCGCCCACCGCCAGGCTGCTGTGCCCGTTGGCCAGCGTGTTTTCCACCAGCGGCAGCAGGTTATTCCATTGCAGCACCGACGTATCCTGAAACTCGTCAATCAGAATATGCTCGTATTTCTCGCCCAGCCGCTCGTACAAAAACGGCACCGGCTCGGTGAGTACAATGCTGGCAATGCGCCGGTTAAATTCCGAAATCAGCACCACATTCCGCTCCCGGCTAATTTGCTCCACCACCTTATTTAATTCGCTCAGCAGCGAGGCGTGAAATAAATACGGCTGCATGGCCGCCAGCAATATATAATTCGATAAATACGC
>JAYULN010000527.1:0-9321 GCA_043763525.1 Hymenobacter sp. | reverse complement strand
TTTACGGGTGGAAAAGCAAGTTCGGGGGCACGAGAGTGAGTGAGTGAGTGAGTGAGTGAGTGAGTGAGTGAGTGAGTGAGTGAGTGAGTGAGTTGCAGCGCCTCAAGCGCCTGGAGGACGAAAACCGTCGCTTCAAACAGCTGTACGCCGAGCTTAGTCTGGAACACCAGGTCATTAAGAGCCTATTCGAATAGGGTGTCATGCTTCGCTTCGCTCGGCATGACTGTTCTTTTTTGGCCTTATTCGGATAGGCTCTAAGCCGCGCTCGCCTCCGTGGCTGACCGGGGTTCTTCGTAGAGTGGAGGTGGAACCAGAGAGGTTCACTTTGCCGGCCCCAGCCAACTGGTGACCACTAGTCAGTCATCAAAACACCTCCAGAGGTTGGCAACGTAAGGGCAAATTTTGGTACGGAAACCCTGTTTTGGCAACCCAAGCAATCCAATGACGCGCTGTAAGCAGTAGATTGGTCGGAATCCGTGTTTTCGTAAGACGAAAACGGGGATTTCCATTTCCAACTTGACCAGTTTCTATGCTGCTAACGCTCCTCTTTCTGGCTGTGCTGCTGCTCACGTACTCCAACGGGGCCAACGACAATTTTAAGGGGGTGGCCACCCTTTGGGGCAGCGGCACGCTGGCCTACCGGCCGGCGCTGGTGCTGGCCACCGTGGCCACGTTTGCCGGCTCGGTGTGCTCGTATTTCTTTGCGGAGGAGTTAATAAAGAACTTTTCGGGCAAAGGCCTGGTGCCCGACGAGGTGATTCAGTCGGTGGCCTTTGTGCTGGCGGTGGCCCTGGGCGCGGCCTTCACGGTGCTGCTGGCTACGCGCTACGGCTTCCCGGTCTCGACCACCCACGGGCTGGTGGGGGCACTGGTGGGCGCGGGCCTGGTGGCAGTGGGGCCGGCCGTGAACTTCGCCAAGCTGGGCAGCACGTTTTTCCTGCCGCTGGTGCTGGGGCCGGTGCTGGCCGTGGGCCTGGGTAGCCTCGTGTACGTGCTGCTGCGGCAGGGCCGGCGGGCGGCGGGCATCACCGAAGAAAGCTGCGTGTGCGTGGGCGAAACCTGGGTACCGGTGGCGAGTGCGCCCACAGCCGCCTTCACGGCGGTGCCCACTTTGCAGGGCACCGTAGCCACCACCGCCGAGTGCCAGAACCTGTACCAGGGTAAATTCCTGGGCCTCGATTTCCAGCCCCTCATCAACGGCCTGCACTACGCCAGCGCCGCCGCCATGAGCTTCGCCCGGGGGCTCAACGACACCCCCAAGCTGCTGGGCCTGCTGCTGGTGTGCCGGTTCTTTCAGATGCCGGTAAACGTGCTCATCCTGGCCGTAGCCATGGCCATCGGCGGCTGGCTGAATGCCCGCAAAGTGGCCGACACCATGAGCAAGAAGATTTCCAAGCTCAACCATGGTCAGGGCTTCACGGCCAACTTAGTGACGAGCACGCTGGTGATTTTTGCCAGTAAGCTCGGCCTGCCGGTGTCCACGACGCACGTGTCAGTAGGCAGCATCTATGGCATTGGGTTGGTGAACGGCACCGCCAACTCCCGCGAAATCGCCAAAATCGGCTTGTCGTGGCTGCTCACGCTGCCGGTGGCGGCGTTGCTCAGCGCGGGGTTGTATGCGGGGATTGGGGCGCTGTAGCGGCGCGGCCGGGTCGCCTCAGCCCTCGCCCCTTCTCCGAAAAGGAGAGGGGGAGCCAGACAACTTACTGACACCAGAATTCCATATAGTAACAGATGACTCCCGCTCCGAACCGGTGCCCTCTCTCCTTTTCGGAGAGGGGGGCAGGGGGTGAGGCGACCACCAGAACAGCTCCATGAAACATCTCTTCCTTTTCCTCCTTCTGCTTTTCCCCTTCCTCTCCCGCGCGCAGGTCACCACCAGCGTGTTCGAGGGCACCGTTACCAACCAGAAAGGCGAAGGCATTCCCGGAGCCACGATTGTGCTCACGCACGAGCCCACGGGCACGCGCAGCGGCACGCAGTCGGACCCCGGCGGCAAGTTTTTGCTGAATAACCTGAAGCCCGGCGGGCCTTACACCGTGCAGGTGACCTACGTGGGCTACACCGCGCAAAGCCGCGACGGCCTGTACCTGGGCCTGGGCAAGGTGACGCGCCAAACCGTCGCGCTGGTGGAAGCCGCCACGGAGCTGGGTGAGGTGGCCGTGACGGGCCGCCGGGGCGACCCCTTCGCGGCCGACAAGAACGGGCAGAGCTACCACCTCAGCCGCGAGGCCATTCAGGGTGTGCCCACCGTGAACCGCAGCCTGAGCGACCTGACCAAGCTGATGCCTCAGGGCAACAAAAACTCGTTTGGCGGCACCAACTACCGCTTCAATAACCTGAGCATTGATGGCATGGCGACCAACGACGTGCTGGGCTTTCAGGAGCCGGCCAGCGGGGCGGCGGGCACGGTGGCGGCCGGCACGCCGGGGGCGCTGGCGGGCACGCAGCCCATCTCCATCGATGCCATTGATGAGATGCAGGTGGTGCTTTCGCCCTTCAACGTGACGCTGGGCAACTTCACGGGGGTCAACATCAACGCCGTGACCAAGAGCGGCACCAACCGCCTGGCCGGCACGGTGTACAGCTTTGCCCGTAACCAAGCCATCACGGGCCGCAGCGTGGATGCCGACCGCAAGCCGATTGAGAATTACTACGACATTCAGTCGGGGGCCAGTCTGGGCGGGGCCATCGTGAAAAACCGCCTGTTTTACTTCGCCAACTACGAAAACCAGCGCCGCGAAGAGCCCGTGCTATTTGCGCCCGGTGAGCCCGGTGCCATTGTGCCGGTGGCGGTGGCCCAGCAAATCAGCGACAAGCTGAAATCAGCCTACAACTACGACCCCGGCACCTACGGCGCGGCCAACATTCAGCGCAACAGCGACAAATTTCTGCTGCGGCTCGACTACAATATTTCCGATAAGCACCGGCTGAGCCTGCGCGACAACTTCGTGGCGGGCCACGCCGACAACCTCGAACGCTCGGCCAATATTCTGAATTTCGGCAACCAGGGCTTCCGCCACAACAGCCGCACCAACAGCCTGGTGGCCGAGCTCAAAAGCACGTTCAGTAACCACGTATCGAACCAGCTGATTGTGGGCCTGAACACGGTGACTGAGAACCGGACCTACGACGGCCGCATCTTCCCGCACCTCGAAATCAACTACAACACCTCGACCTCGATTTTCGCCGGTACCTACCGCGAGGCGGCCGTGTTCGGCTCGGGCCTGAGCACCACGCAGCTGACCGACAACCTGACGATTTTCCGGAATCGCCACACCATCACGCTGGGCACCAGCAACGAGTTCAACAGCATCCAGTACCGCTTCCTGACGGCCTTTAACGGGCGCTGGCAGTACTCGTCGGTCGATGCCTTTTTGCAGGACAAGCCCAACCGCGTGCGCGGCGTGTACAACATCCAGAACAACGACCCCGATTACAACCGCGGCATTCCGTCGGCCGATTTCCGGGCCTTCCTGCTGAGCGCCTACGCCCAGGACGACTACCAGGTAACCAACCGCCTGAGCGTGCAGCTGGGCCTGCGCGTGGACATGCAGCTGCACCCCGACAAGGTGCCCACCAACCCGGAAGTGGCCCGCAACCCGCAGTTCGACCAGTACCAGAACAAGTTCGGCGGCGTGCCCCAGCTCAACCCGCGCGCTAGCTTCAATTTCACCCTCAACGAAGCCAACACCGTGCAGCTGCGCGGTGGTACGGGCTTGTTCACGGGCCGCATTCCGTTCGTGTGGTACGCCTACGCGCACTACATCTCGGGCGACCCGTATCATAACATCGACTTAAAAAACTCCAACGAGCTGAAGATTAGCGAGAATCTGGCTGACCTGCAATCGAAACAGCCCGGCCTGGCCGAAATCAACTTGATTGACAATAACTTCAAGCTGCCGCGCGACTGGAAGTCGTCGCTGGCGGTGGATGTGAAGCTGCCCTACGACATGAGCTTCACAGCCGAAGGGCTGGTGTCGAAAGTGGTGTCGGGCGTGCTGTTTCAGTCGATAAATTTCAAGGATAATAAGTCCAGGTTCTCAGGTGTGGATGACCGGCCCTACTTTGTCACCACCGGCACCCCGGCCGCAGTCGAAAAAATTGATCCGCTGTTCACCAATGTCTTTGTGATGGGCAACACGTCGAAGGGCTACAACTACAACGCCACCTTCACGTTGGCCAAGCGCATTCCGAACCGCCTGGATGCCTCGCTGGGCTACTGCTACGGCGTGAGCCGCGACGTGGTGAACGGGGTGCGCGTGTCGCCGGCCGCCAACTACGAGTGGAACCAGTCGCTGGTGGCCAACGACCCCGGCCTGGCCTATTCTAACTTCGATTTGCGCCACAAGTTCATCGGCAACCTGGCCTACACCGTGCCGGTGCGCGAGCGGTTCAGCCTCAGCGCCAACCTGATTTACATTGCCCGCTCGGGCAGCCCCTTCACGTTCGTGTACGAGGGCGACGTGAACCGCGACGGCTCGGCCAAAAACGACCTCGTGTTCGTGCCCGCCGATGCCTCGCAAATTCAGCTGGCCCCCATCACCAACGCCCAGGGCGTGGTGCTGGTATCGGCCCAGCAGCAATACGCGCAGCTCGACCAGTACATCGCCAACGACACCTACCTCTCGACGCGCCGTGGCACCTACGCCGAGCGCAACGCCGCCCGCACCCCCTGGACGCAGCAGCTCGACCTGCGCCTCATCGCCAAGCTGCCCCTCACCAAAACCGGCTCGCAGCGCCTCGAAGTCTCCTTCGACTTCATCAACCTCGGCAACCTGCTCAACCGCGACTGGGGCCTGCTCTACTTCGTGCCCAACCTCAACAATTCGGGCTACGCCCTGCTCGATTTCATGAAAATCGAAGCCGACCCGAACAACCCGACCAAGAACCGGCCGGTGTACCAGTTCCGCAACCCCACCACCACGCCCTGGCAAACGGACCCGATTAACTCGCGCTGGCAGGGCCAAGTGGGACTGCGGTACGTGTTTAACTAACGCCAAAATCACCCCCGGCCCCATCTTCAAAAAAGAGGGCACAGGGGGTTGTTAATTCAAAAGTAATGAGCAGTAAGACTATTGCCAATGACTTGTTTATCAGTTGGTTAAAAATTTAATACTTGCTACCTAATTCTGATTGCTCACTTATTGGACTTATGCACCAAGGCATCGAGTAGCCCCCGCGGGGGCGTGCCCGGTAGGGCGGCCCGTTGGCAGTAAATAATTGATTGAGTTAGGACTTATGCAAAAGCGGTAACTTGAAAGAAAAAGCCATGAAAGTGACGGCACAGCTTTACGGGCAGTTTTTGGTGAGCAGCCAGGTCAACTACACGGGCACATACTACACGGGTACGTACCTGGCCGACCATTTGGAGGGCCTCACGCACGACAACGTGCGCTATTTTCTCAAAACTCAGCCCTTCACGCCGCGCCAACTCTGGCAGCAGGTGCGCCCGCAGGTGGTGCGCAGCCAGCGGGGCTACGTCTTGTTTGACGACACGGTGCTCGACAAGCACCACAGCCGACGCATCGAACTCGTGCGCCGCCAATGCAGCGGCAACGCCCACGGTGTGATTGCCGGCATCGGCTTGGTCACCTGCGTCTACGTCAACCCGGAAACCGACCAGTTCTGGTTGATTGACTACCGCTTGTTCGCCCCCGACACCGACGGCAAGACCAAGTTGGACCACGTAGCCGAGATGCTGGCGCAACTGGCTCCGCGCGGCATCTCGTATCGCACGGTGCTGATGGACAACTGGTACGCCACCACGAAGCTCTTCAAATGGTTGCTGGCCGCGGGCAAAACATTTTACTGCCCGCTGAAGAGCAACCGCTTGGTCGACGATTCCGGCGGCCAGCAGTCCTACCAGCCGGCGGCCTGCCTGTGTTGGTCGGCCGCCGAAGTAGAAGCCGGCAAAATACTGAAAGTGAAGGGCATGCCCAAGGACTGCAAACGGAAACTCTTCCGCGTACTGGTGTCCACCCACCGGACGGACTACCTCGTGACCAACGAGGTGGAACCCTTGAACACGGCCGCTGCCGAGCACGAAAGCAGCGTCCGCTGGACGATTGAGCCGTTTCACCGCGAACTCAAGCCGCTCACCGGCGTGCAGGCCTGCCAGTGCCGGCTGGCCCGCAGCCAGCGCAACCGCATTGCCCTGGCCGTGCGGGCCTGGACCCGCCTCAAACAAGCCGCCCACCAAACCAAACAAACGGTTTACCAACGTAAACAAGGCTTTTTGGACGAGTATATGCGCCATGAATTAAGCCAGCCAGCCCTGGCTTTTGCGTAAGTCCTACAATAGTCATCCGCCTTCGCCCCTAAATGCCGTCTCTGATTCGTTCCGCACTGAAAATTATTGGGTACACAGCGGGCGGCCTCACGGCAGTTGCCGGATTATACGTTGGCACGGCTTTCGTGCTTTCGCGCATCACCGTGCCGAAAGCCGACCCCAACGCGGCCCCCGACGTGGAAATTTACCTGCACACCAACGGCGTGCACACCGACCTGGTGCTGCCCATCAAAACCCCGCTGCACGACTGGAGCCAGCAGCTTTCCATTCAGGACATTCCTTCCCGCGACACCACCATGCGCTACGTGGCCTTCGGCTGGGGCGACAAGGGCTTTTACCTCGACACGCCCACCTGGGCCGAGCTCAAGTTCAGCACGGCGTTCGTGGCGACGTTCTGGCTGGGCTCGGCGGCCATGCACACCACTTATTTCCACAGCATCGGCCCCGGTCCTGATACCGTAACACTGCGGCTCAGCCGCGCCGAGTACGCCCGGCTGGTGGCCTACATCCTGGCCAGCTTCCGCTACGATGCCGCCGGCCGCGTGCAGCACATTGCCGGCCACAGCTACGGCCACGACGATGCCTTTTACGAAGCCCACCGCGTGTACAGCTTCCTCTACACCTGCAACACGTGGACCAACAACGCCCTGAAAGCCAGCGGCCAAAAAGCCTGCCTCTGGACTCCGGCCGACTCCGGCATCTTTTACCAGTACGGTAAGTAAGCAGCCCGTGGGTCAGCAAGGTCCGGTCCGACGGCGACCCTTGGGCGGACTCGCAGAGTCCTCACTACATCGCGCTACTGCCCAAACACAAACCGGCCCCGCTAGCTGCGAAGCCAACGGGGCCGTAAGGGGTGGAACCATCAGCGTGACGGCTGGAGGGCTTAATTCAGCCATACATCCGCCACTTGCTCGAAGCGGTGGGCAGAGAAAGCACCGTAGGGCCGTTCGACATAGAAGCCGAGAACATGCACCTGGGGCTGGCCGGTACGCACGTGCGGCAACACGCGCACAGCGTACACTCGGCCGGCTTCGGGCCAGTCACCAACATAATCGGCGGGTCGCTGCGCATCATTCACGCAACGAGCAAACTGCTGCAAGGGCAGCGACGTGGGAAGCTTTACGTTTGACATAACCAAAGATACTGATTTTATTACAAACTAAAAAAATTGGAAGAAAAATATTTTGGCTTTTTCATAGATTAACTCCTTAATAAGGTTGAATTAGCATGACTATCCCGATACGGCAATTGATGTACGGAAATTATAGTTAAATGGATTTTCCATATATGTGAAAATAATTACTAAAATTGTTAGTAATTAGCAGTCCCAATTAGTCAACCATGCGTTGGGATGCCATTATGCCCACTTCTCTCCACAATTTCCTTGCCGCCGCCCGGCTAACCGCACAAGAATTGCCGTTGTTTGGCTGTCCGGTGCCGGCCGGGTTTGCCTCGCCCGCCGACGACCACCTCGACGCGCCATTCGACCTTACCCGGCACTTGTTTCGGCACCCGGCCTCCACGTTCCTGGCCCGGGTCAGTGGCGATTCGATGGTGGGGGCAGGCATTCATCCCGGCGATTTGGTGGCCGTGGACCGTGCCTTGCAGCCCCGCGATGGCAGCATTATGGTGGCCGTGGTGGAGGGCGAGCACACCATTAAGCGCCTGCGGCTGCGGGCCGGCCAACCCTGGCTGGTGGCCGAAAACCCCCGGTACCCACCCGTGCCGGTAAATGCCGAGGCTGGCCTGGTCGTGTGGGGCTTGGTCACCTACGTCATTCACGCGCTGGGCGAGGGGCGCTGAGGAGGTGATGGAGGAGGACGTGAGGAGGAACTGAGGCAGCCCTGAAATAAGCTAGCAAAAGCATAGGAAAGCCGGACAGCCGCCGCTGTATGCTATACTTGAGTCGATTCGACATCACTTTCTCTCTTCCCAGCCCCATCACCCCATCACCTCAAATCCCCATGTTCGCCCTCGTCGATTGCAATAATTTCTACGTGTCCTGCGAGCGGGTTTTTGCTCCCCGGCTGGAGGGGCAGCCGCTGGTGGTGCTGTCGAATAACGACGGCTGCCTGATTTCGCGCTCCGACGAGGCCAAGGCGCTGGGGCTGAAAATGGGCGAGCCCTACCACCTGGCACGCCCGCTGCTGGCGCAGCACCGGGTGCAGGTGCGCTCCAGCAACTACGCCCTCTACGGCGACATGAGCCGGCGCGTGATGCGGGTGCTGTGCGGCTTTGCGGCGGGCGTAGAGGTGTATTCCATCGACGAAGCCTTTCTTGATTTTCGGGGCATGCAGCTGCTGGAGCCCGATTTGCTGGCCTACGGCATTCGGCTGCGCGAAACCGTGCGGCAGCACACCGGCATTCCGACTTGCGTGGGCGTGGCACCCACCAAAACCCTGGCCAAGCTGGCCAACCGCCTGGCGCGGACGCTGGGCACCAGCGGCGTACTGGTGCCGGCCACGGCCGCCCAGTGGCAGGCGGCCCTTGCCCAGGTGCCGGTGGGCACCGTTTGGGGAGTGGGACGGCGCTACGCCCGCAAGCTCACCGAGCTGGGCATTGCCACCGGGGCCGACCTGGCGGCCCTGCCCGAGGCCTGGCTGCGCCGCCACCTGGGTGGGGTGGTGGGCCAGCGCCTGTGGCGGGAGCTGCACGGCCAGCCCTGCCTGGAATGGAACCCGGCCGAATGGGACGAGGACGACCAACTGCACCCCGGCCCGGCCAGCCGCCACAGCGTAACCTGCACCCGGTCGTTTGGCCGGCCTCAGCGGGAGGCCGCCGTGCTGGCCGAAGCAATAGCCACCTTTGCGGCCCGCACGGCCGAAAAGCTGCGGCAGCACGGCCGGGCGGCGCATTTGGTAACGGTGATTTTGGGCACCAACCGATTTGCCCCCACCGCTGGGCCGGCCACGCACACCGCCGTCATCAGCCTGGCCACCGCCACCAACGACACCACCCTGCTTACCCAAGCTGCCCTGCGCGGGCTGCGGCAGCTACAGCGGCCCGGCGTGGCCTATCAGCGGGGGGGG
>JAYULN010000526.1:0-9328 GCA_043763525.1 Hymenobacter sp. | reverse complement strand
CTCCGGCCAACGCCCGCGACCATTACGGCCTGGGCTACGCCCAGTTCGTGGTGCCTCTCGTGAAAGCCGTGCAGGAGCTGAGCGCCGAGGTGGAAACCCTCAAAGCCCAGAACGCCGCTTTGCGTACCCAGGCCACCCAGGCCGAGGCCGACCACGCCTCGCTATTGAGCCTGCAACAGCAAATGGCCCGCCTGCTGGGCGAGGGTGCCCAGGCCCGTAAGTAGCGGCCGGGCCGCGGAGTAGTCCCGATTAGCGCGGATTTCGGGTTAGTGTACATGGTAACCAGAATGGATAAACCAGTTTTTGGTGTCCTGCTCGGTTATCCAGTCGGTGATGGTGGCGGCTTCCAGTGCCTCGGGGGTGCTAACCGGGGCCATGCGCAGCCAGGTTTATACTTGTCATGAAGTGGTTTGCGGGCACAGTGTAGCGACGCGACCCTTCGCGTCGCTACACTGTGCCGTTCAACGCCGAGACGCGAAGGGTTGCGTCGCTACACCACCGGCTAGTCGATTTTCGCAGTCCACTTCGCGACGAGTATAAATTTGCTACAGGCAAGGCGAGTGAAATTAAAATCGGGCGAATAGAGCGGTAAGTACAGCAGGCGGGCCGGGTGGGTGTCGACCAATTCGGCCAGTCCGACCACTTTGTGGGCCGGTAAAATGTCGGGTACGACCACATCACCGGGCCGCAGCGTCGGCTCCAGCACCTGGTTCAGGTAGGGGGCTAGGATGTAGTTGGCGCAAGCAGGCCGCCACCGGTGCCCAGGCCGCCGTGCGATGGTACGGAGCCGGGAGCAAGCCGCTCGGGCGGTGGCACCGCCGCCGCTTTCGCCCTAACCACTACCACACGCGGAACTGCCATGCCACCATCCCAATGGTGCGCCAGGTTGATTGCATACCGCAGCTATACGTTCGCGACGTTCGCGCAAATCGGTAAAACAGGCTTTCAAACCTTGAAATAAGAAGATGGACGTTACCCAAAGCTGAAACCCGCTCTAAATATGGGTTTGGGTTGCCTCCCCTTCTTTCCGCTGCTCTCCCTCACTCCGCAACCAGGGATGCGAAACTAACTCATCCATTAAAGCAGGTGGTTGACCGTGTCTCACGGTTTGTTGGCAGATTAAGCGACTCATGATTACTTATATGACTGCTGTTACGCAGTACCTTGGTTCAAGCGACGCTGGGGGTGTAGCGCGAACTGTGTCGTTCGTATTCCCGTGCCGCTCGGGCGGCTTTACTGGCGCGAGGACGCGAACTACAGAGTTCGCGCTACAACCTGCCGCGTAACAGCAGTTATATAATGTAACATAGATTGTTAATTAGGTCATGGCGTGCCAATCAATTGGCTTTGTTCCTACAGCATCACATCAATTTTTGTGATTGATTTTCTGGTTTTAAATGTCCCCATCCCAGTCGTTCTCGTCCAGTTCTGTTTACTTATTCGAGCACTTTTACCTCGATTACCGGGCCGAAATAATCGCGACGGGTTTGCTGGCGGGCGATGATAACACCCCTCCCGTACCGCTGACGCGCCTCCTTTTCAACCCATTGGGCCCCAACGCCCGGCCATATTCCCGTGATTTTACGACCCGGCAATTCCTCGCGGCCGGTAGCTACGACGACCCCTATCTTAGCTTCGACTCGCCCCGTGAGGGCCTGTACGACCAGCTGCCCCCGCTTTTGTTCCACGCCATTATCCCGGCGTTGAGCGACCACCCCGACCCGGAGCTGATACTGGACCAGTTTCAGGAGGCGCAGTCAGTGGAGGCCCAGGCCCGCCTTTTCTTTCGGCCCTTCGACACCGAGATGTACTATCTGCGGGTGTTGCGCTACCAGCGCGAGCGCCAGCAGGACTACCTCGAGGACCACCGGGTACTGCTGGACCAATTTGCCGAAGCATGGCCCATTCTCCGGGCGCTCGACCCTTTTCGGGCCAGTTTATTCGTGCAGCTGCTGCCGTTTGTGCACCAGTTGCGCGGCGATTTGTCTTGGCTGAGCCGGTTGCTTGAGGTGTTTCTGGGCGTGCCGGTTAGTTTCACAACCGACCAGCGCGTCGTGCATCCGGCGCTGAGCGAGCCGGCGCTGGGCCTGGGGCAGTGCCAATTGGGCACGAGTGCCATGGCCGGCAACGCGATGGGCGATACCTACGATGGCATCGGCGTGAATATCGGGAGCATCCCGCCGGCCCGCGTAGCCGAGTTTTTGCCCAATGGCAGCGCCTTGGTCCTGCTTGGGCAAATACTGGATTATTTTATGCCTGCCACCGCCGAAATCATCACGATTGTCCGCATTAAGCATGCCGCCGGGCTCGCGGCGGAACGCCCGGCGATTTACCTGGGCTACAATAGCTACTTGTAGGCGAGCGGTTGCGCCGCGAGGCCCCCGGGCCGGGGCCAGGGGGCTACTTCGTGCCGGGCCGCAGCTGCACCGTTCCCTGCGTGTCGGCACTGAAACAGCGCTGGCCGTCTTGGTCCTGCCGGCTGGCGCGCACCGTGTACCGCAGCTGGGTGGTGTGGGGGGGCAGCACCAGGGCCGGCGGCCAGTCGATGCGGTGGCTGGCCGTGGTTTGCTCCAGGAGGGGGGTGTTGGAAGGCAGGGCGATGAGGCGGAAGTGGAACTGCTCGTCGATGGCATAGATTGGGGCTCCGCTTTTCCAGGCAAATACGGGCAGCGCCGGCTGCGTGGGGTCGTAGAGGAGCGGCTCGGCAACGGCCAGCACGGGGGGGTAGCAGGTAGGCAGCACGGTGGGTACGGGTGCGGGGCTCAGATGTGGACCCGGACCCGTGACGGCCGACCGGGCGGGCCGGCAGCACGTATCGGTCGACATCTGGGCCAACAGCCAGTGGGGCAACAGTCCCAAAAAAAGCAGCAGGCCGAGGTGTCGTTTCATCATTTCAGGGGTGCGTTAAGTAGTTGTGCCAAAGTAACCGTCATGCCGCGTGCCGCGCCGCATCTTGCCTGCTTCGTTGAACAATTGATTTACTGCCACATGCCACATGCCACATGCCAGATGCCAGATGCGGCGCGGTGCGCGGCATGACGTTCTTTTTCGTTTACTTTGGCACGAGTGTTTCAAAGTAAACCGGTGGTTCGTGGTTGGGCGGAAGCTTACCCACGGGCAACCGGCCGCTTCACGCGGGCGGCGGGGGGCTGGCCGGGGTGGTGCGCAGCACGCGGTAGTGGGCTACTTGCCCCGACCGGCTGGCGAGCTTGGCGAGCAAGCTGTCGCTGAGCTGGTCCCACTCCACATCGGTCAGCTGGCTGGTGGGGGCCAGGGTCAGGCACACGTCGATGGTGCGGACGAAGCCTTGCTTGCCCGAATTGCTGCTCATCACCCCTTTGCGAATGTCGACCGCGCTCACGAGGTCGCCGAGCTCCACTTGCGCGAAGCCGCGAATGTCCTCGTTGGTTACCAGGCGGTCGCGGCTCATGAGGGCGTAGCGGTAGGCAACCAGCTGGTTGGCCATCTGCGGGCGGTTTTGCCCACCGGTGGTGGTGGTTAGCAGGGTCGTTTGCTCGTTGAGGAGGTAGGCGATGTCGTAGGATTGGAGCGGCGTACCGGCCAGAATATTATTGCCGTCTTCGCAGTCGGTGGTCCAATAGCTGGCTTCCAGGGTATCGAACTGCTCGTAGGGGTTGACGAGCAGGTAATGGGGCAGCTCGCGGGCCGCGCCTTCCTGTTGCGTGAGCAAGTGTTCGAGGTGCTGAATCTGCTCGTTCAGCTGCTGGGCGGCCAGCTGCACGGTGTCGTGGCCATAGGCGGAAAACGCCACGGATTCGTCGCGCAGGATTTCCAGCAGGTAGTGCAGCTGCTCCTGGGCATCGCGGGCATCGAAGCGCTCAATGCCGCTGCGGCGCATGGCGTAATGGCCCGGCATGGGGTGGTCGGTGTAGCGAACCGGGTAGGCACTGAACACGCGGTGGTGGCTGTCAATCAGGGAGCGCACCGCCATAAAAGTTTCCCGGGGGCCCACCGGCAGGGGCAGGATGTTCTGCATCACCCGGGCGCGGTACATGAGCCGGTGCAGGCGCCGGTTGATGACGGGCAGGGCGTTGAGGCGCACGTTGAGCTGGTCGAGCACCGCCGCGTCGAAGTGGGCCGGCAGGTCCACCCGAATCCAGAGGCTCGGCTGCGTGGCCAGGCTGGCCAGCACCTCCTCCGGAAAACAATCGGTAAAGGCTTCGGGGTAAGCCAGGGCCAGGGCCGGCAGGTTGGGCCGCTCGGGCTGGCGCAGGTGCACAAACCGTTTGTGGTAGATGTTTTTGACGTCCTGTTCTACCTGTTGGTTTAGGTTGAGGCCGGCCAGCAACGGGTCGGGCAGGCTGACCCCGGGGTCGAAGCGACTGGGCTCGGGGTCATAGCACAGCCCCGGCCGGGCATCCAGGGCCTGCCCATTCAGCGACCAGTGGCTGAGCGGCAGCAGGTTTAGCAGGGTGGTGGGGGCCGGCACGCCGGGCAGCTCCAGGTACAGCCCCAGCCGGTCGAGCGACGGCACGTCGGCATGCAGGTCCAGGCCCAGCCACAAGGTGTGCGGGGGCAGCGTGCGGCCGGGCCGCGTGCGGCTGTGCAGCTGCTTGCCCAGTTGGGCATCGGTGGTGTGCAAGCCGGTGCCGGCGGCCAGCCAGGCCACGCGGCCGTGAAAAAGCTTCACCGTATCGACCGCGCTCAGAAAGATGTCGTGGCGGGAATCGAGCTCCCCGTAGGGTTTGGACGCAAAGCGCTTGCTTAGGAACAGGCTTTCGGTGGGGACCATGTACGCCACGGGGTCGGCGGGTTGCACCTGCACCAGGGCGTGGGCCGCGCGGGGCATCGTGAGCAGGTCTGGCGTGAGCAGGCCCGCCAGGCGGTTGAGCAGGCCGGCTTCGGAGCCCAGAAACTCGTGGCTGATTTTGTGGAGCTCGTTGGCCAGCGTGTCCATCACCAGGCGGACGAAGGGGTCCAGGGTGTTCGGGTTTTTCACGCCCCACAGGTGCATGATGTGCTCCATCATCCGCTTGCGGATAACTTCGTGCGTGAATTGGTGGCGCTGGTCGCTAAAAGACATGCGAAAAGGGAAAACGGTCAGGTCATGAGTCGCCCGAGGCGGAGGCGGGTGGCGTAGCGAAAATTCTCCCCGGTCAGCTGCAGCACGCCGGTGATGGTGATGTTCGCCTGGTGCCGCACCGCAAACTGGGGGAGGGTGTCGATGCTATCCGGCGGGTCGAATTCTACCCGCACCTGGACGTTGCACAGCCGGGCGTCGTGCTCCTCAATGGCCGTGCGCAGCGAGCGGGCGAGGGTCAGCTCCCACTGGGCGAGGAACACCTCGTTGTCGAACTCGATGTCCCAGATAGCACAGCCAAAATTAGGGGAACTCCGCAGCTCGCCCGGTCGCGTGTGCAGCATCAGGTGCAAAAATTGCGCAACGGAGGTACCCAAGGGGCAGGTAGGGTGTTCGTAGCTGGCTTCGGAACCCGTCGCCGGCCGGCCGGTCGGATACCCCCCCATAAACCGGGCCACCTGAATGGGGTACTGAAATAGCTGTGGGCTCGTGTTCATTGGGCAGGAAGGCTAGTCGAGCATGCTCCACCCGCGGGCCGCGCTGCGCACCGTGGGCCCCGGGGCGGCGGGCTCTTCACGCACCAAAATGTTGTCCTTGCGCTGGCCAATGTATTCCAGGTTGCTGAGCCGGGCCCACAGGTGCTCCAGCAGCTGCATAAACTGGTCGGCCTGCTGCATGGCCGCGCCAATGTGGTGGTGCTGGTAGTCCAGCGCTACCAGGCGCAGCAGCAAGTCCTCGAACTTGCTCGGCGAAACATCGTTCCACTCGTAGAAATAATTGAGCAGCTCCTCTTTCTCCCGGGCCGGCAGACAATACAAAAAGGTGTAAATCAGGCTGGCCAAGCCGTTTAAATGCTCCACCGTGCGCACCGGCGGGAGCTGGGCATTCAGGTTGCGAAAGGTGAAGAGGATGTGCGTGAGGAACTCCAGAATTTTAACGCACAGCCGCTGCACATTGTAGGCAATAGTGGAGGGGCTGGGGTTTTCATGCACCCTGCGCACCATGCCAAACGAGTTGAGCTGCAGCTGGCTCAGGCTCCGGCCAAAGTCTTTGTAGTACGCCATGAGCCGGGGGTGGCTTTCCATGGTCGTGCAGGGGGGAATAAATGCCTCGTCGACCTGATAACGGCCTTCGTGGTACACCACCCGCCCGATGATGAGGAAATACCCCCCCAGCTCTTCGGCGACTATCCGGGTGGTGGGCACCATTTCCAGGGTGTAGTGCGCGTCGGTGAACGGGTGCCGGATGGGCGATTCCTCGGGGTCGGGTGGGCCAATCGGCACCCGTTCGAAGGGATGAACCGTGAGCACGGCGTAGTAGCTGGGCTGTTCGGCCACGTCGGGCTGCTCGCCGACCCCGACCGAAAAAGTCGCGCTCATGACCTGATAGTCCATCGTTTCGGGATTGATGGCTATCCGGCAGCCGCCGGCCGTGATGGCATTGCACCGCGGCAGCCGTACCTCCACGCTGTTGCCCATTTTGGCCAGCAGCTGAATCTCGTTCGAAAGCGGCAGCCCTTTCACAGGCGGCAGAATACCGAAATTACACCGGTTCAGCGCCAGTGAGGCCGTGTCGCGCACCAGGTCCTGCACATGCAGGTCCGTTTTCAAAAAATGCAACTGGGTGAGCCTCATGCCGTCGACCCAGTTCACGGCAAAATGTTTCTTGTTGATGAGCATAGCAATTTTAAAATCAAACTTCTTCGACCCGTTTGGCCACGATTACACAATTCTCATCCAGGCGGTTAAGCGCGATGCTCAGGTCGGCATCGATGTAGCGGCGCATCCGGAAAAAGGAGGGCCGCACCGCGTAGAAGAGCCAGCCGTAGGGCTCCGATGCGTCGTCGGTCTGAATGGGACTCTGGGGAAACTTATAGTTGTAGTCGTCGATAAACTTCTGGAACCAGACCCCAAAAGGCAGGTCTTGCGTGGTCCGGGCCTTCACCTGAATCGTGGGTTCCGCCGCGCCCGGCTGCTTGCGCAGCTCAACGGCCAAAATCATCAGCCGGTAATAATCCACGTCGAGCTGAATCTCCGGCGCGTTGCGGGGGTAGTGCCACACTTTGCGAATTTCGTTCGGAATGGCCACCAATGCCTCGTATGCCCGCCCAAACAAGAGCGGAAGGCCGAAGGGCAGCAGGCAACTCATGGCCCACGAACCGTAGGCCAGCTCACTGAGCGCATTGAAGAGCAGCTGAAACAGGCAGCTTCCCAGCAGCAGAATCGAGCCCGTGAGGAGCACCACGAATCCGGGTTCGCGCCGCAGGTCTTCGCCCAGGGCAAAGTCCAGGTGCCGCGCGTAGTACGCCCCCCCCCCCAACGCCAGTACCTGCACCAGCACGTAGTACAGGGGCATAAACCACAGGTCGTTGAACCCAAACAGGCCCATCAGGGCCATGGGCAGCACAAATAGCGGCAGCAGCATAACCAGCTGGCGGGTGCTGAGCAGGTTTTTGTGGTTGTTGACGAGCACCACCACCACGGCCAGCGCCAGCGCCAGCAGGGGCAGCAGCAGGTAGCGGAGAAAAAAACTGACGATGACTGCGTGTGACAAAAGGACTAAAAGTTACAGATTAAGAATGGTACCCGATGGCGGCGGCCGCGCGGCCTTGCGCGGAGACGGAGCGTGCGGCCCGGTGCGTCAGCCCCCAATCATCACCGTGGGACAACCCAGGACAATGGTGCCGCCGTGGCCGGTCAGGTCGCCCATCCGGGCGGCGGGCTTGCCACCAATGAACACGGTCATCGAGCCTTTCACGATGGTATCGGGCGGGCCTACGCAGACCAGCAGGTCGCCCACCGTGGCGGCGGGCAGCTTGCCAATAAGCACGAGCGGGGAGCCCGGCCCGATAATGGGGCCGCCCACGTGCGGGATGGGCGGCAAACACGGCGTTTGCATTGGGCAGGTGTGCATGTCGGTGAGGCGGGCGGCGGGCGGCATAAGGGAACGGGTTAATGTTAGGGGCGAAGTCATGCGGCCCGTTTTCACCGGGTAAGGTAGTTCCGTATCCTGCTGGCCGCACCACGCAATCGACGAATGATAAAAATCCGACTCCTGGCCAATGCGTTGCCGCTTCGCAGTGCCGTGCGGCGGCCAGCACCACGTCGGTCTCGGTAGGCCTTGCCAGGGGAGTCAAGCGAAGCCCTACCGCTATTTCCCAGTTGGTTCGCGGTGCTTTTCACGTCCTGTGTGGTGTCTCGTCGTTGCGGCTATTGTTGCGCTGGCACGCCGCCGGCTGTTCGGTAACGAGGCCCCAGGTAATGCACCCCTATCCCGTGCAACGGTCATATATACTTTCTTGCACATCGCTCTAAAGTTACGACTTCGGTGCGAAGTTTCGAACCCTATTTTAGTTGCACTTATCTATTACCATCAATATATATTATTAAAAATGTTTATTTTTATAAATACGATGCTTTATTTTTCGTTTTAACTTGTCGCGGAGCTTCGCCGTTGCGTTGGCAGGCAGCGACTGATGGGCCTGGGGCTCCCCGATTAAATGAGCAAGCCAGGCCACATCTGGTATTTTATGTAATTATACTTTGGCGTGGTGCTCGTACTCCCAAAGCACAACACATCCATTGGGCTTGAACTGGGTGGCGCAGCTGGCCCGCATAGCGATTGCTCCTGCCTTTGCGGCCGCAACTTTAGCTGCTGTCGTACCGGCACCGGGGTGCCAAAAAAACTACCTCGTACCCGTAATGGCTCATTAAAAATTTGCCCGATGCGCCCGCTCGGTTTTAGTGGCGCGGCCAGTGTCAGCGGCCCCAGGCCCGACGGGATACCGATAGTAGTGTCGTTGCTCCGGCGGGCTGTGCAGCCGAGCTGGCACAAAAAACGATAGCTGGCTTGCGCACGGCATCCTTTCTCCGCGGCCCCGCCCCGCAGTTGGCGACTGCCAGCGCCCGGGCAGGGTGCGGCTACTGGCTCAGCGGTGCCAGCGGACGGGAGCGGCAAGCCCCGCCGGGCGGCAAGCAACGCCCCCCAGCGCACATACCGAGGTTTGGCATCCTGGCAATACGTATCGCCGCGTTTACCTGATGGCAGCTTGTTCCTCCCTGTTGTGTTGGATTGGGTACACGAGACCCGACGGTGACGACGACCAACGCGCTCCATTCAAACGGGCAGGGGCAGGCGGTTTTCAGGTAGTATTTGTTGAATATTTGCAAGGCTGGAAGGGCCTGCCGTTTTGCTAGCTTTGGCCACCCTACGCGCGGTACGGTTCGCTGCCGCCCAGCCAGCCGCTCCGTCGGGTACCGGACGGTAGAGCGGACCGCGACAGAGGTT
>JAYULN010000525.1:0-9336 GCA_043763525.1 Hymenobacter sp. | reverse complement strand
AGGTAAACCGCTCCGTGAAGTCAAACTCGTCCTCGTCGTCGGGCAGGCCCACGTAGCGGCCAGGGGTGAGCACATAATCCAGCTCGCGCACCCGCGCCAGGGGGGCGGCCATGCAGAAGCCGGGCACGTCGGCATAGCTGCCGCCGGGGTTGCGCCACTGGTGGTAGGTGTCGGCAATGCGCCGGATGTCGTCGTCGGACAGTTCGCGGGTGCGGCGGTTCACCAGGAAGCCCAGGTTGCGGGCGTCAATGAACAGAATTTCGTCGCGCCGGTCGCGGAAGCGGCCATCGCCCTGGCGGCTGCGGTTCATAAACCACAGGCCCGCCGGAATCTGGGTGTTGAGAAACAGCTTGGCCGGCAGGTTCACGATGCAGTCAATCACGCCGCCTTCCACCAGGGCCTTGCGAATGTCGCCTTCGCCCGAGCTTTTGGAGGTGAGCGCGCCCTTGGCCAGCACTACCGCCGCCTGCCCCGTGGGGGCCAGGTGGTGCAGGAAGTGCTGCATCCAGCCGAAGTTGGCGTTGCCGGTGGGGGGCGTGCCGTACTGCCAGCGGCCATCGGTGCGCAGCAGCTCGCCGCCCCAGTCGCTCACGTTAAAGGGCGGATTAGCGATGATGTAGTCGGCCTTCAGGTCGCGGTGCGCGTCGTTGAGGAACGAGCCCTCGGTGTTCCACTTCACCTGTGAGCTGTCGATGCCCCGGATGGCGAGGTTCATCTTGGCCAGCCGCCAGGTGGTCTGGTTGCTTTCCTGCCCGTAAATGGAAATGTCGTTCACGCGGCCCTGGTGCTCGGTCACGAACTTCTCGGAATGCACAAACATGCCGCCCGAGCCGCAGCAGGGGTCATACACCCGGCCCTGGTAGGGCTCCAGCATTTCGACCAGCAGCTCCACCACACTGCGCGGCGTGTAAAACTGCCCGCCCTGCTTGCCCTCGGCCAACGCAAACTCGCCCAGGAAGTACTCGAACACGCGGCCCAGCACGTCGGCGCTGCGGGCCTTGGCGTCGCCCAGCGCGATATTGCCCACCAGGTCAATCAGTTCGCCCAGGCTGGCAGGGTCCAGGTTCTGGCGGGCAAATACCTTGGGCAGTACGCCCTTCAGCGGCGGGTTGTCCTTTTCGAGCCAGTCCATGGCGTTGTCCACGGCCCCGCCAATGGCCACGATGACTTCCTTGCCCTCGGGGTCGCGCACGGTAATCTGGCTGCCCTTGGCGTTGTTTTGCAAGAACTGCCAGCGGGCGTACTCGGGCACGAAGAATACGTTTTCGGCCTTGTACTCGTCCTTGTCTTCGGGGTCGGCCCCGTCGTACTCGCCCACGCCGGCCAGCAGCTTAGCGTAGTGCTCCTCGAACGAATCAGAAATGTATTTGAGGAAGATGAGGCCCAGCACGACGTGCTTGTATTCGGCGGCATCAATGTTTTTGCGGAGCTTGTCGGCGGTTTTCCAGAGCTGCTTTTCGAGCGGCTCTTCGGCGGTAGTTTTTTGTTTGGCCACGGGATAAGAAAAAAATTGAGTACTGCTGAAGCTGTTTAGGCATCCTGAGACCGTCATGCTGAGCGCAGTCGAAGCATCTCTACCGCGTAAGTAATCTGGTTTACTACTGCGGTAGAGATGCTTCGACTGCGCTCGGCATGAAGTTCGGAATGATTGTTTCGGTTTTCTAAGTAGGTAGCCCGTATTAAGTAGTCAGTAGTCGGACATCAACCTGCTGTCAATCAAGATTTAACATTGGGCCTGACTACCGAATACTTATGTTCGACTACTTAAACAGCTGATGTTACGCCGTGGCTGCCGCCCAGCCGTCAACCTCACCCCCTAGCCCCATCTTTTTTGGAGAGGGGGCTAGGGGGTGAGGTTGACGGGCGAGTGCGGCCCGTTGCGTAACATGAGTTAAACAGCTTCAATAAAAAAATCCCCTGCAACACCGGAAGTGACGGGTTACAAGGGATTTTAGGGTGGGCCCACTCGGAATCGAACCGAGGACCTACTGATTATGAGTCAGTTGCTCTAACCGATTGAGCTATAGGCCCGGTGCCGGAGGCAGTCATCTTTCACCTTGACCCTGCCGTTTCCGGTCCTCCAACGGCACAAAAGTACGACCTTCGCGGACGGAAAAACAAGTTCGCCCATGCTCCCCCATTTGCTCTTCGATTTCGGCGGCGTCATCATCGACATCGATTACGACGCCACCCCCGCCGCCCTGCGCCGCCTGAGTCGGGCGGGCCGCACCATCGAGTTTACCCAAGCCAGCCAGGCGGCGCTATTCGATGACTTTGAAACCGGCCGCCTCTCGCCGGCCGGGTTCCGGGCCGGCCTGCGTGCCGCCTACGACCTTGCCGCCACCGATGCCGAGCTGGATGCCGCCTGGCACGCCATGCTGCTCGGCGTGCCGCCCGAGCGCCTCGCCCTCATCGCCGAGCTGCGCCGGCAGGGCCACCAAACGGCCCTGCTCAGCAACACCAACGCCCTGCACATTGCCGAAATCAACCAGCGCCTGGCCGCGCAGTACGGGTTCAAAAACGGCATTGCCGACGTGCTCGACCGCGTGTTCTACTCCCAGGAAGTGAGCCTGCGCAAGCCCGACGAGGAGATTTTCCGGCACGCGCTGCGCGAAATGAACTGGCGGCCCGAGGATGTGTTGTTCATCGAAGACAGCCCGCAGCACGTAGCCACGGCCCGCCGCCTGGGCCTGAAGGTGCTGCACCTGGCCCCGCCCCTCACCCTGCTCACCGCCCTGCCCGAAGCCCTCCGTGCCTTTCCCCGAGAATACGCCCCCGCCCACGCCTGAATGTGAATCTGATTTTGCCGGTTTTCCGGCCGATGTATCGGCCCCGCCCGCCGGGTACGACGCGCCGGCCGAAAGCGCCCGGGCGCGGGCGCTGTTCCGGCGCTTTGAGCGGCCCGCGCCTTCGTCCAGGCGCACGGCGGCGCTACACATCGGTCTGTTTCTGGTGACGCTGGTAACCACCACGCTGGCCGGGATTGAGCTCACACGCGGGTCAATTGATTTCCTACCGCTCGATGTATTTGAGCTGCGCGGGCCGGCGCTGTGGGCCGAGCTGCGGCGCGGCCTGTGGTTTGCGCTGCCGTTTCTGGGGGTGCTCACGGTGCATGAGTTCGGGCATTATTTCACGGCACGCTACAACCGCGTGCGGGCTTCGCTGCCCTACTACATTCCGTTTCCGATGGGGCTGGGCACGTTCGGGGCCATCATCCGCATCAAGGACCACATTTATTCGCGGCGCGAGTTCTTTGATATTGGGCTGGCGGGGCCGCTGGCGGGGTTTCTGGCGGCGGTGCCGCTGCTCATTTATGGGTTTACGCACCTGCCGCCGCTGGCGTACCTGTTCAGCATTCACCCCGAGTATGCTCGTTTTGGGGCCGATTATGCCCGCCACGTGTATTCGCCGGGCGTGCCGGGGCTCACCCTGGCCAGGCCGCTGCTCTACCAATTGCTCGAAACCACTTTTGCCGACCCCGCCCGGCTGCCCCACCCCAACGAGCTGATGCACTACCCCGTGCTGCTGGCCGGGGTGCTCAGCCTGTTTTTCACGGCCCTGAACCTGCTGCCGATGGGCCAGCTCGACGGCGGCCACATTTTGTATGGTCTTATGGGGCGGCGGCGCTTCAACCAGCTGGTGCCGGTGCTGTTCGTGGGCTTTGTTTTTTATGCCGGGCTGGGCTTGTTCACGCGGCACAGCAGCTGGCAGGAGTGGCTGTATGGCGGGCTGATTTATGCCGGGTACCTGGCCCTCATATTCTGGCGGATACTGCCCCGACCGGGCTTGGGGCTGCTGCTGGCGGCCACTATTTGGGCGGCGCAAGTGGCTTGCACCGTAGCTTTTCCGGGGGCCACGGGCAACCCCGGCTGGCTGATTTTTGGGCTGATGCTGGGGCGGTTCACGGGCATTTACCACCCGCCCGCGCCCGACGAGCGGCCGCTAAGCCGGGGCCGGCAAGCGCTGGGCTGGGTAATGGTGGCTATTTTTGTGCTGTGCTTCACGCCGAGCCCATTTAAGTGATGCCGATTTGCCTGTCATGCTGACGAAAAAGGCATTTTATCCCCGCTGAACGAACCGTTGCAGCCTGCTGGAATGCTTCCTCCCTCAGCATGACAGACGACATGAGCGAGATGCTTCGACCAGCAAAGCCTGACATGCTTGCCTAACCATTAATTTCGGCCACCGCGCCGCTTCCCACCCGATTCCTGAATGATTTTCACCCAAAAACAGCTTTTCCAGGGCACCACGCACATTGCGCTGCGGGCCGAGAGTTTCTATGTGTGCAAGCGCAACCCGCAGGGCGTGGCCACCCTCGAAACCGAAGTTCCCTACGAAGAAATTCTGCCCATTAAATCGGGCGAACACCGCCACATTCCGGCCAACCAGCTGGTGCTGACGGGTATGCTGCTGGTATTTTTAGGTTACGGGCCGTGGCGCGAGTGGCTGCTGACCGGCCACACGGGCTTTTCAATGTATTCCTGGTGGCTGATTCTGGGGGTGAATGCCCTGTCCATCTGGCTGCGGTTTGAGCAGCAGTGGTGTACGTTTCGGCTGCAAACAGCCCATCTGGCCATCACGCTGGCCGGGCGGCCCTGGCAGCGCAAGCAGTTTCGAGCCCTGGTGGCCGAGCTGGAGCGCCGCACCAAAACCTATCTGCGCGACGAATACGGCCAGGTGAATCCGCTGGGCTTCATCGAGCCGCAGCTGCGCCGGGTGGCCTGGCTGCGCGAGCTGGACGTGCTGAGCGGCCCCGAAGCGCAGGCGCTGTCCACGCGCCTCACCGGCCGCCGCAGTACCGCCCCACTCAAGGGCATGGGCCAGGAATTGGAAGCGCCATACCTGAACTAATTGGTCGGCATTTCGGCCCCCGGTCGGCCGGCTTCGCCGGCCGACCGGGGGCCGTTGCACGACCTCGTGGAGAAAACCCTTGCTGCGTACATTTACGACTACTGGCCCCTTCGCCCCCCGCTGCCCATGTCCCGCTTGCTGGCTTTTTTCCTCGTTGCGCTCGTGCTGCTCCAAACTTTGGGGCAGGAGGTGCTGGTCGTGGATTATCAGCTGCACAAATCCCGCATTACCGAGCTGTACTGCATGAACAAGGCCCGGCCCCAACTGCACTGCAACGGCAAGTGCCACCTGGCCCAGCAGCTGCGCAAGGCCGACGCAGCCGAGAAAAAAGCCCCTGCTGGCCCCACCGCCAAGCTCAAATACGAAGTACTGCCCCCGGCGGCCTTCGCCCTGGCCCCACCGGCCCCGCAGCGCTGGCCGCTGCCGGCCCCGCGCTACCCCACCCGGCCGGCCCCGCGCTACGCGGCCGTGCCCGGCGCGGGCGTATTCCGCCCACCCCTCTCCCTCAGCTGATTGCGGGCCTGATTCTGCGCACGTTAGCCGCAGAATAGCCCTTGCCAGCCCAGCCGTGCCAACGGTGGGGCTGCGCACGTTTGCACGCCATTTTTTCAATCTGTTGTGGTATCCTTTCTTCGATTTTTTCCAATGAAACGCTTTTCTGTTTTTCCTTTTGCCGCCGCCCTGGTATTGGCCGCTGGCAGCCTAACCGGCTGCTCGAAACACGACGAAATTGTGCCCGCCCAAACCGGTGAGTTCACCCTGGAGCTCGATAATATTGTGGGTTTCACGCCCAACGGGAGCGCTGTGCCGCTGGTGCTCAGCGCCAACACCTACAAGAATGCTAATGGTGATGACTTCACCGTCAGCACCTTCAAATATTACCTCTCGAACGTGCAGCTGCGCAAGGCCGACGGCAGCACCTACGCCGTGCCCGACAGCTATTTCCTGGTCGACCAGGCCGATGCCGACTCCAAAAGCATCACTTTGAAAAATGTGCCGACCGGCGACTACACGGCCCTCAGCTTCGTGGTGGGCGTGGACAGTGCCCGCACCAAGGCCGGCAACTTCACCGGCACGCTGAGCGCCAACAACAACATGTTCTGGGACTGGAGCAAGGAGTTCATCAACCTGCGTTTTGAGGGCACTTCGCCGCAGTCGCCCTCGCGGGGCCTCATTTTTCATGTGGCCGGCTACAAAGGGGCCAACGGGGCCAACAACACCATCCGCACCGTGACGCTGCCCTTCCCCAGCGCCAACCTGCTGGTGCGGACGGACCACGCGCCCGAAATCCATACTTATGTGAATGTGCTGAAGCTGTTTACCGGGCCGAACCCGACCCCCACGCCGCCCGCGCCCTTCCAGAACCCCGTGAATTTTGCCACGGTGTATAACAAGATGGGCGGCCCGGCCGCCGCCAAACTCGCCGACAACATCGCGGCGGGCATGTTCACCGTGTCCCACATCCACGCCAACTAAAGCAGTTTCCAAGTTGGTGTACGTGCCCCGGTCCGACGGCTCCGCCGTCCGACCGGGGCACGTACACCAACTTGGAAACTGCTGTAATGGTGCGGTACCGTAGCCGCTGCCTGTTCGTGAGTGGGCGGATTCGTTCGGTTTTCGTTCACGCGCGGACTCGCCGAGTCCACGGTACAGCCTACCTTTTTCAACATGAAAACCTGCCTTTTACTCATCTGGGGCTCTTTGCTGCTGCTGGCTCCGCGCCCCGGCCGGGCCTGCGATATCTGCGGCTGCTTCATGGGCATCACGCCCTACGACAACCAAAGCGGCTTTAGCCTGATGCACCGCTACCGCATTTTCAACGGCTATCAGGCCGATGGCCAAACCCCGCACTTTTTCCCAACGGGCGTGCGGCCCTTCTTCCCCTCGCCCCTCAACGGCGACAACGGCTACGCCCACGCCCACCACGACGACCCCACCGATTTCGAAGCCTTCCGGGTGATGGAGCTGCGCGGCAAATACTTTCTCTCGCGGCGCGTCGAGCTGAACGCCTTCGTGCCCTACGTGATGAACACCTCGCAGATAAACGGCCGGCAGCTCAACTCCTCGGGCGTGGGCGACGTGACGGTTTTTGCCGGCTATCACCTCATCCGGGCCATCGAAACGGCCGGCGTGCAAAGCCGCCTCATCGTGGGCGGTGGCGTGAAGCTGCCCACCGGCGAGTTTCGCCGCCAGAACGCCGCCGGCCAGCGCTACCCGCTGCTCAACCAGGTGGGTACCGGCACTACTGATGGGTTTATTTACGCCAACTACATCGGCAGCTACCGCAGCTTCGGGCTGAGCGTGAACAGCAGCTACCGCCGGGCATCGGAAAACGCGTTTCGCAACAGCCTGGCCCCCAGCACGGCCACCTTTGCCAGCCTGTTCTACCGCGTGCCGCTGGGCACCGACTGGCAGGTGTACCCCTCGGCCCAGTTTTTCTACGAGAAAACCAGGGGCGAAATGCTGGAGGGCCAACTCACCGGCGAGCACGCCATGAACAACGCCCTGCTCGGCCCCGGCCTGGATGTCTACTACAAAAACGTGTCGCTGAACACCAGCTTCCAGCTGCCCGTCTACACCGCCGAAACCGACCACCCGGCCAGCGCCGGCCGCCTGGTGGTGTCGGTGGGCTACAGCTTCAAGCAGACCAAATACCTGCTGCACGGCAAAAGCTGAGCACTGGGAACCCTGGCCCGCAGCGTGCGTAGGAATGAGGATTTATCCAGCTTTTCCTTCTTTTCAGCTATGAGTGCTTCCCTAAATCCGCAGGCCGTGGCCTATGGCCGCCGCCTCATTCAGGCCGGCAAAATCAAGAACGATTCCGGCCACTGGAGCCAGCACAACCCCGATACCTCCGAGGAAAACGCCTTTCTCGACAAGCACAAAATGGAGGAGTACGCCAACTGGCACCTCGGCCTCGACCTCAGCAAGGGGGCCGATGCCAAGGGCCGCTACAAATTCCCCTACGGCGACTTCAAAACCGTGCATCGCGACAGCCTGATTGCCGCCGATGAGCTGCTTCAGCTACTAGAGAAACAGGCCGGATAAAGCGCCGCTGGTACCACAAAAAACCTCAGTTGAACGTCATGCTGAGCTTGCCAAAGCATCTCTACCTCAATAGTAAAGAGTTACTTACGCGGCAGAAATGCTTCGGCTACGCTCAGCATGACGTTCACTAGGTGCTTTCTGGCCAGACGCAACGTGTCGGCGTACTACAGCCACAGCAGTTTCCAGGGTAGTGTACGTGCCCCGGTCCGACAGCGGAGCCGTCCGACCGGTTGTCGTGGGAACGATGGCGGCACGACTGGCGTAGGCGGTGCAAACGACCACCGGTCCGATGGCGGAGCCGTCGGACCGGTGGTCGTTTGCACCAATCGGGAAACCGCTCTAGTTGGCCAATGCGTTTATATGCCCAAATGTTAGTATTTATGCCTGATTAGGGTACATTTACCGGGTCACCATCCGCGCCGACTCCTTCATGGCTTCCCTGCTTACCTGGCTGCGCCCGCGCCCGTGGTTTCCGGCGCTGCTGTGCCTGCTGCTGCTGCCGCCGGCCCTGCTCATCAACCTCGGCCTGCTGCCGCTGATTGCCGACGAGCCCATTCGGGCGCTGGTGGCCCTGGAGCTTAAGCTGACCGGTAATTTCTTCGTTTCGACGCTCCAGGGCGAGTATTATTTCAACAAGCCGCCGCTGTTCAACTGGCTGCTGCTGGGGTTTTTTCAGCTTTTTGGGGCTGTTGATGAGTGGGTGATTCGCCTGCCCACGGTGGTGGCGCTGCTAGGCATGGGCGGCAGCCTGTACTACTTCGTGAGCCGGCGGCTGGGCGGGCTGCTGGGCATGACGGCGGCGCTGGCATTCGTCACCAGCGGGCGCATGCTGTTCTACGATTCGGGCCTGGGGCTGATTGATACCCTGCACGCGCTGGTTACTTACCTGGGCTTTATGGCGGTGTTCGAGTTGGGCGAGCGGCGCCGCTGGGCGGCGCTGTTCGTGGTGAGCTACGCTGTCACGGCGGTGGGCTTTTTGTTGAAGGGGCTGCCGTCGTTCGTGTTTCAGGGGGCGGCACTGGTAGTGTACTGCGGGCTGGTGGCGGGCCAGTGGCGGCGCTTGCGGTCGGGGGCGCACGCGCTGGGGCTGGCGGTGCTGGCGGCGCTGGTGGGCGGCTACTTTGGCGTGTACCAGCACTTTCATCCGCTGCACGAGTACCTGGCCACCCTGCTCGACCAGTCGACGCAGCGCACCGTGGCCGCCCACGCCTGGCGCGAGTCGCTGCTGCACCTGGTCAAGTTTCCGTTCGATTTCTTCTCCGATTTTCTGCCCTGGACGCTGCTCGGGCTGTGCCTGGCCCGCCCCGGCTGGCGGCAGGTGCTGCGCGAGCAACCCTTTCTGCGCTTCAATGCGCTGCTGTTTGCGGTCCTCACGCCGGTGTTCTGGCTCTCGCCGGGCACCATTCCGCGCTATTTGTTCGTGCTCACGCCGCTGGG
>JAYULN010000524.1:0-1452 GCA_043763525.1 Hymenobacter sp. | reverse complement strand
TGGCCGGGCTGCTGCTGAAACTGGCAGTCGACCCGCGTGGGGTAGCGCTTTGGGGTATGGGTGAGCGGCGCAACCAGCACGGTGCGCAGGAATTTGTTAGCCGCATCGGGCGATACTACCACGCAGGGGTGGGTTTTGGCAATTTCGCGGCCCACGGTCGGGTCCAGGCTCACGAGCCATACCTCGAAACGGCTTGGATAAGTGGGGGCTACCATTCGGCTTGGTCAAACTGGTTGGGGATTCCCTCGAACAGGTCGCCTTCCGGCTCGTCGCCATTAGCAACCGCCGCCGCGAACGCCGCTTCCCAGCCAGTGCGCGCCGGCTGCACGGGCCGCAGCAGAATCATTTTATCCTGTACTTCAATTTCGACCTCCGTCGTAATACCACAGGCTTGCAGCATGGCCTTGGGCAGCAATATGCCGCTGGAGTTTCCGATTTTCCGAATGGACTGAATCATTATCAGTGTATTACTTGCGTGAACTTTTGTTATAACAAAGGTATAACATCAGAATTTACTTTCATACCCTTCTTTTCGCGGATTGACCAAATAAAACCGACCGAGCATAGCGCTGGCAATCAAGCGGTAATTTGTGTAGTGACTGCGTATTATTGTCCCCATTCATCCTTGCTCACATGCACACATTTTTTCGCATAACATTCTTCACCGCCGCCGCCCTGGTCAGCCTCGCCACCGCCCATGCTCAAACTGCCCGCCCCAGTCTCAGCGGTACCTGGAGCGGTACGCTCGGGCCGCTGGAATTCACGGCGCACCTTGCCGACCCGGCCGGGGGGCCGCGCTCGGCCACGCTCGACATTCCGGCCCAGAAAGCGCAGGGTTTGGTCCTGCAGTTCACCGCCCCCGCCGACAGCGCGTACCTACGCATGCGCCAGCCGGCCGCGCAGTTTGCTGGCCGCCGCTCGGCCGATGGGCAGCAGCTGGTGGGCGAGTGGCAGCAGGGGCTGCGCTCGTTTCCACTCACACTTGCCCGCGCGGGCGGAGGCAAACCCGCCGGCCCCAACCGGCCCCAAACGCCCCAGCCGCCCTTCCCCTACCAGTCGGCCGATATCACCTTTAAAAACGAAAAAGCCGGCATCACGCTGGCCGGCACCTACACCGTGCCCGCCGACATGGGCCCGTTTCCGGCCGTGGTGCTGCTCACCGGCTCGGGGCCGGAGGACCGCAATGAAACCATTATGGGTCACCAGCCCTTCGCCGTGCTGGCCGACTACCTCACCCGCCAGGGCGTGGCCGTGCTGCGGTTTGATGACCGCGGCGTGGGCCAGAGCGGCGGCACCCAGGTGGGCATGACCAGCGCCGACTACACTACCGATGCCCAGGCCGCGCTGGCCTGGCTGCGCGCCCAGCCGGGCATCCGCAAAAACCAGGTGGGGCTGGTGGGGCACAGCGAGGGCGGCACCGCCGCCATTGGGGCCGCCGGGCAGCCGGCGGGG
>JAYULN010000523.1:0-9354 GCA_043763525.1 Hymenobacter sp. | reverse complement strand
CGCCAGTAAAGCCGCCCGAACGGCACGGGGACGCGAACGACAAAGTTCGCGCTACGCCCCCAGCGGCGCTTAAACCAAGGCCCGGCGTAACAGCAGTTACCAGGATGTTGACGAAATTAAAAGAATCATTGGCAGTATGGTCATCAGCACCAAAATTGCAAATACACCGGTTAATTTAATTGCCAAAAACGAGAATTTATAATTTATAATTCAACATAATGCCCTCGTTTCAACACCTGCTGCTCAAGCAGTTTCTCACGGCGGCGGCCGCTCCGCTGGCCCGGCGCAAGCCCAGCGTAGGGGCCATGCGCCTGGCCATGGAAGCCGGCTCGCTGTTCCAGTTCATGCCCTGGCACGTGCATCTGGAGAGCCTGAAGCTCGACAACCGCCTCGAAGCCGAGTGGCTGCGGCCGCGCAACGCCCACCCCACGCGGGTGCTGCTGTATTTGCACGGCGGGGGCTACGTGTTGGGCTCGCTCAATACCCACCGCAGCCTGGTGGGTAGCCTGGCCCAGCGCTGTGGCCTCAACGTGCTCACCGTCAATTACCGCAAAGCCCCCGACCACCCGTTTCCGGCGGCGCTCGATGATGCCAAGCGGGCCTACCGCTGGCTACTGCGCCACGGCTACGCGGCGACCGACATTGTGGTGGCCGGCGACTCGGCCGGCGGCGGGCTGGCGCTGGCCCTGCTATTGGCCCTGCGCGATGCCGGCCAGCCCATGCCCGCCGCCGGGGTCGGCCTCTCGCCCTGGACCGACCTCAACCTGCCCATCACCGCGTTGCGCCGCGTGGCCCGCGAAGAAGGCCTTCTGCTCGAAGCCCTGCAAATGCGCAGCTGGGGGCCGCTGTATGCCCACAAAACGGATTTGTCGCACCCGCTGCTCTCGCCCGCCCAGGCCGATTTGCACGGCCTGCCGCCGCTGCTCATCCAGGTGTCGACGGCTGAAGTGCTCTACGAGGGCGCGGTGAAATTTGTGGACAAGGCCCGGACGGCGGGCGTGGCCGTTACCCTGCAACCATTTGAGGGCCTGGTGCATTGGTGGCACTTGTTCTGGCGCATTGTGCCCGAGGCCCGCCAGGCGCTCGACCAGGTAGCCAGCTTTTTGGAGCAGCTGTGGGCCAGCCAAGGGGCCGTGGTTGCGGCGCATCCGGCGGTGCCGCGTCGGCGTGCGGCATAGTACCAGAATTAAGGTGGCATTTCGGGCAGTTAGCCAAGGACTTGAAGAAAAAATAAATTCGTTTTTTGACACTTTCACGCTACTTTTCGCTAAAATCAGCGTGTCTGCTTCAGCTATATTGCAGAGTCTTCGTAGGTTTGTAGCATAAATAGTCGGCTTGCATACTAATTCTGGTTTGCAAAATACTTTATTTCAGACACTTCCCCTTTTTCACTTTCACCTCAATCCTTTTCACACCATGGAAGATTTGTTCAAGAAGTTCGTTAATGCTGGCGTGGGCTACATCGCACAGGGCAGCAAGTCGGTCCAAACCACTATCGAAAAGTTGGTGAAAGACAACAAGATGACCCAGGCTGAGGGCCAGAAGATTGTGGATGAGCTGATGAAGAGCGGCGAAACCAAGCGTGCCGAGCTCGAAAAGCAGTTCCAGGGCCTCACCGACCGGGTGAAGAGCACCGTGGGTCTCGGCGATTCGAAGTCCAAAAGCAAGGCTTCGGCTAAGAAGCCCGCCGCCAAAAAGCCGGCCGCCACAGTCAGCTCCGCTCTGAACACGGCCCGCAGCACTGCCAACCACGCTGCCAGCCGCGCCGCCGGAGCCGTGAAAAGCGTTGCCGACCGCGTGAGCGCCGCTGCCGGCACGGCCCAGAAATCGACCGCTGCCATGGCCGGGGCTGCCAAACCGGCCGCCAAGCCGGCCGTCAAGTCGTCGTCGGCTGCCAAGCCCGCCGCGAAAGCTGCTGCCAAGCCGGCCATCAGCAAGCCCGCTGCCGCCAAGAAGCCCGCCGCCCCGGCCGCTGCTGCCGCTCCTAAAGCTGAGGGCAACGCCTAGGCAGCCTAAGCTACTATTGTAGCCTGAAAACCCCGTTTGCCCGGTGCAAGCGGGGTTTTTTAGCGCGAAAACTCTGGATGATTGCCGGGCAGTTTCGCTACTACCGCCCGGCTAAATCTGCGAAATCAGATTAATCTGCGTAAATCGGCGGTCTATGTTTAAAAATACGATTTCTAACCTCACCCGCATCCGGCAAGTGGCGGAGGTGCTGCTGCGCTACGGCTTTGAGGATGTGGTGACGACCACGCCGCTGCGCCGCCTCGTGAGCCAGGCGCGCCGCCTGAGTTGGCAGCGTGCCGACCGGCAGGTGTTTGAAACCACGCGCTGGGAGCGGGTGCGCCTCATTATCGAGGAGTTGGGCCCCACGTTCATCAAGCTGGCCCAGGCCATGAGCAACCGGGCCGACCTGTTGCCTCAGGCCCTGATTGATGAGTTTGAGAAGCTGCAAAGTAACGTGCCGCCGTTTGAGACGGCCCTGGTCCGCCAGATAATTGAGGAAGAGCTGGGCCGGCCGATTTCGGAAGTTTTCAGCGAATTTGATGACGTGACGCTGGGCTCGGCTAGCATTGGGCAGGTGCATCGGGCGCGGCTGCTGACGGGCGAGGAAGTAGTGGTGAAGGTGCAGCGCCCCGGCGTGCGCGACAAGGTGCGCTCCGACCTGGCCCTGCTGCACGAGTTGGTGCGCCTCACGGCGGGGTTCCTGCAAAAGCAGGGCCTCGCCAACCCCCAGGACGTGGTGGATGCCTTCGAGCGCAGCATGAGCAAGGAGCTGGACTACACCGCCGAAGCCCGCTCGATGGAGCAATTTCGCAAGCTCTACGAGAGCTACACCACGTTCTACATTCCCAAGCCGTATCGGGAGCTGAGTACCTCGCGCATTCTCGTAATCGAGTTTGTGAGCGGCTGCAAAATCACCGACAAGCCGCAGTTGCTGGCCTGGGGCCTGAGCCCCGAAACCGTGGCCGAAACGGGCATGGACATTTACCTGACCCAGATTTTTGAGTTCGGGATTTTTCACGCCGACCCGCACCCTGGCAACGTGCTGGTGCGGCCCGATGGTACGGTGGTACTCATCGACTTTGGGATGGTGGGCCGCCTCACCAAGCAGCAGAAATACGCGTTTGCGGGCGTGTTTATTGGCATGGCTCGGCAGGACCCGCGCAGCATGGCGCTCAATTTCCGGCGGCTGGCCCTCACGGCCGAGATTCCGGACATGCGGGCCTTCGAGTCGGATTTGAGCCAGCTGATTGAGGATTTCGCCACCCTCGACGTGAAGGAGATGAGCATGAGCGACCTGGCCGATTCGCTCCAGACCGTCATTTACAACTACAAATTGCAGGTGCCGGGCGCGGTATTCCTCATCCTGCGGGCGCTGGTAATTCTGGAAGGAATTGGCAAAGTTTTGCACCCGAATTTCAACACCTTCGAGTTCGTGCGGCCCTACGGGGCCAAAATTGTGAAAGAGCAGTACTCGCGCCAAAACCTGCTGAGCGAGGCCGAGTACACGGGCACGCAGCTGCTGGCGCTGCTGCAAACCCTGCCGGCCGATGTGCGCCAGATTGTGCGCAAAATAAGTAAGGGCGAGCTGCGGGTGAAGGTGGAGCTGAGCGGCTATCAAACCTTGCTCCGCAAGGCCGACCAGCTCGTGAGCCGCACCATTCTGGCCCTGCTGAGTGTGGGCGGGCTGCTGTTTTCGGGCCTCACGCTGCTGGGGCACTATTCGCCCGCCATGCCCTACCGGCGCGGCGTGCCCGAAATAACCTGGTGGAGCCTGGGAGCCACAGGTTTTATGCTGCTGATACTGCTGCTACTGGGCACCGGTCGGCGCGAAAAGGGGTGAGCAAAGGGGAGTGGCTGCTGCTGGCGCGGGTTGCAAACCAAACAACATCAGCAAAGACGAGACTCCAACTATTGCGCTTCAACCTTGTATAATCTTGCTGGAGCTACCATTTCGCGTGGCGCAGCCGGTCGGGCTGCTGCACCCGGATAAACTTGTGGCTCAGCTCGATGATGCCGTCCTGCCGGAACTCGCTGAGGGTGCGGCTGAGCGACTCGGGGGCAGTGCCGATGAGGGCGGCCATGTCGTCGCGCGAGAGGTGGATGAGCGGGTCGGTGGGGTCGAGGGCGCACTGCTGCTCGTGCAGGCGCAGGAGGGTGTCGGCCACGCGCTTGCGGAGGGAGTTGTAGGCCATGTCGAGCAGCAGGTCTTCCTGCTCGCGCACGCGGCCGGCCAGCAGGCGCACAAATTGCTGGCTCACGGCGGGGTTGCGTTCGATTAATTGCGTGAAATCGTTGGCGGGAACGTAGAGCAGCGTGGCATCGTCCACGGCCACGGCCGAGTCGTGGTGCGGGGTGCCTTCGAGCAGGGCTTTGTAGCCGAAAAAGTCGCCGGTTTGGTAGAGGCCGGTGATGAGCTCCTTACCGGTGGCGGTGGTTTTGCTGGTTTTCACGCGGCCGGCCTGCACGAAGTACAGGCGGTTGGCCTCGTCGCCTTCGGAGTAGATAATTTGCTTGCGGGGCACGGCGTGGGGCTTGCGGTCGGCCGAGAGGTCGGCCAGGTTGCCGGTTTTTTGGGCATCGTCCAGAAATTCGTGCAGGCCGTTGGCGTGCAGGTCGTAGTCGGGCCGGAGGTGCTGGAAGCGGCTGAGCCGGCCGCTAATGGCGCTGAGCAGCTCGCTGCTATCGAAGGGCTTGGTGAGGTAGTCGTCGGCCCCGAGCTCCATGCCGCGGCGCTGGTCGGTGCGCTCGGTTTTGGCGGTGAGGAAAATAAACGGCACGCCCGCCAGCTGGGGGTTTTGGTTGAAGATGTGGAGCACGCCGTAGCCGTCGAGCACGGGCATCATGATGTCGCACACCACGAGGTCGGGCTTGGTTTCGAGGGCTTTGGCCACCCCAATTTTGCCATTTTCGGCCGCAATTACCGCGTAGCCCGCCATTTCGAGAATCTCGGCGGTGTTTTCGCGGATGAAGTCGTTGTCCTCAATCAGCAGAATGGTTTTCATAGGGAACGGAAATGGTGACGGTGGTGCCCACGTCGAGGGTGCTGCGCAGGGCAATGGTGCCGCCCATCAGCTCGAGGTAGCGGCCAATAATATACAACCCCAGGCCGGTGCCGGGCACGGTGGTGACATTGCGGGCCCGAAAAAACCGCTCGAACAAATGCTCCTGGTCATCGGCCGAAATGCCCATGCCGTGGTCCTGCACCGTGAGGGTGAGCTGGCCGCCGGCGCCGATGGCCCGCACCTTCACCTCCGAGTTTGCGCCCGAATACTTGAGGGCGTTGGAGAGCAGATTGACCAGGATTTTGCGCAGCAGCGAGCCATCGAGCCAGATGGTTTCGGGGGCATCCACTTCTGCCACAATGGTTTGGCCGGGCTTGCGCAGGCCCTGCACGTCGGCTACGGTTTCCGGCAACAGGGCGGCCAGGGAAATGGGGGCGGGGCAGGCCAGCATCTTGCCTTCCTCGATGCGGCCCACCGAGAGGAATTCTTCCAGAATGTCATTCAGGTGGTTTACCGACTGCCGGATGCGCTCCAGATGGCGCATTCGCTTGTCCTGCTGCTCGGTGGCGGGGTATTTTTCGATGAGCGAGGCCGAGGTGAGCACGGCTGTGAGCGGCGTGCGAAACTCGTGCGAGGCCATGCTCACGAAGCGCGATTTGAGCTCGCCCAGCTCCTGCTCGGCGGCCAGGGCTTTGGCCAGGTCGTCCTTGCGCTGTTCGAGCTGTTCGAGGGTATTCATGAGGGCGTGGGTGCGGTCGGCCACTTTTTGTTCGAGGTCGGCATTGAGGCGCTCCACGCGCTGGCGCTCGGCGATGAGGGCTTCCTGGGCGTTTTTTTTGTAGGTGATGTCGAGGATGTACGACACCACGAACAGCTCGTCGTCGAGGTTAAAGTGGCTCAGGCTGACTTCGACCGGAAACACCGAGCCGTCGTGCCGCAGGCCTTCCAGGTCGCCGTGGTGCGCCCCCATGGTTCGCACCGACGGGCGGGTGTTGAACGACTCGCGCAGCTTATCGTGCCGGCGGCCGGCGGCGTGGGGCACCAGCTCGTCGATGGGCCGGCCCAGCAACCCGGCCTCGGCGTAGCCAAACTGCTGGTGGGCCATCTGGTTGGCCGACAGGATGGTGCCGGCGCGGTTGCACACGATGATGCCGATGGTGGCACTGGCCACCACGGCCTCGAAGCGGCGCACGCTCTGGGCCAGGCTTTGCTCGGCCTGGTGCAGGCGGTTGGTGTCGCGCAGCCGAACCAGGTAATAGTCGTGCGCGTCGATGGCAAAGCTGGTGAGCTCGACGCGGGCCCAAAAGGTATCGCCCGACTGCCGGCGCATTTCCGTTTCAAAATCGTGGTGCCCGGTGCGGGTCATGTGCTCGCGCAGCTCGGTCCACTCGGCGGCCGTCCGCTCCCGCGACCGAAAGGTGCGCACCGGAGCGTCGTACAGGGCCTGGGCCGAGGGGTAGCCCAGCAGCTGGTAGCCGGCCGCGTTCACTTGCGTAAACCAGCCCTCGGCCACATCATAAATACCCACGAACTCGGAAGCCTGGTTGAGCAGAATATCGGTTAAAACGCGGGCAAATGGGTCGTTAGGCATGACAAAAGGGAGCAGCCGTTTTTATAAAAAAAAGGCGGAGCGGCACCCACCAAAGGTCGACAAATTTCAGCGGGAGCGAAACCATGACGAATGTCAAGTGTTGCCTTGAGGCGGCTCATGGAGCCGGGCAAGGGGTAAAACTACCTTTGCCACTATCCGACAACCCACCTGCTAATGCCGCCTTCTACTCTCTCTCCCGCGTTGCCGCCGGATGCGGCCGTGCTACTCGTGCTGCTGCCCATGGTGCCGCGCAACGACGACGCGGGCGAGGCACGCACCACGGCCTCGCTGCGCACTTTGCAAGGACGGCTGGGCGCGGCCATTCGGGTGCTGAAAATTGACGAAGCCAGCCACCCCGCCGTGGTGCGCAGCTTCGGCCCGCCCCAGCTGCCGGCCTGCGTGCTGGTGCGCCAGGGCGTGGAGCTGTGGCGGCTGCAAGGCCTGCCCGAGGATGAATCCAGCGTGATGACCCTGTTGGAAGTAGCGCGGACTTTGTGAGTGGGCGAGTGTCCTGGTCCGGCACGGTCCGTTCACTCACCCACGCGCAGACTCTCGGAGTCCACGGTACATCTATTTGGCGGGGAGCACGAGCACGGGTATTTTGCTGTGCAGCAACACCTGGGCGGTTACGCTGCGATGAAACAGCCGGCCCAGCACGCTGCGGCGGCGGGCCAGCAGCACCACGGCATCGTAGTCGGCGGCTTTGGCGGCGGTCAGGATGCCATCGGCCGGATTGTCGGCCACGGTTTGAAGCAGGTGGGGCAGGGTCAGGTCGAGGCCGAGGCCGGTGGCTTGCACGGTTTCGAGCAGGGTGGCGGCCGAGTCGGAATCGGCGGGCGCGTGGGCGGCGCAGTGCAGCACCGTGAGCTCGGCATGCAGGGAGTTGAACAGGGTACGGGCCATGCCAGTGTAGTCGCCGAGGGTAAACGCCTCGCCATCGACGGCCAGCAGCAGGCGGCGGGGCGGGGCCGTGTGGGCCAGCTTGGGCGGTACCACCAGCAGCGGGTAGGGGTGGTGCTGCAATATTTCGAGGGCCGTGGTGCTGGTCAGCTCGTCGGGCAGGTCGTCGCGCTCGGGGCGGCCCAGCACGATGAGGACCGGGTGGTGGCGGCTCACGGCATCGGCCACGGCGGGCAGCAGCAGGCCGTGGCCCACTTCGGCCACCACGGGCACCGGCAGGTTTTGGGTGAGGCTATTGAGGGCCAGCTGCACCGCCGAGGAATTCAGGTTGGAAAGCCCGCCCGACAAGGCTTCGGGGTCGAGCAGCGAATCGCGGCGCACGTGCAGCAGCACGAGGCGCGCGCCGAGCGGCGCGGCCAGGTTGGTGGCGTAGTCGAGGGCGCGGCCGGCCCCCTTAAAAAAATCGGTGAGGACGAGCAGGGCAGGGGCTTTTTTCATAGGAAGCAAACGGAAATGGGCAGGACCGGCGACGAAGCAGCCAAAGTGGTTTCAAGGTAGTGAGATTGCCCCTGGGGCCATACCTTATGGTAAGGTGTCGGTCTCGTCGGGCGATGGTAAACACCGTAGCAGGAGCCGAAAATCTACAGATAAATCAGCACCTGGGCGGCTTCCAGGCATTGCAGGCCGTGCTCGGCCCCGGCGGGGAAGATGACGTAATCGCCGGCCACGTAATTCTGCGGAACCCCGGCCACGGTGATGACCATTTTGCCCGCTAGCACCACCACCAGCACATCGTGCGGGGCGTGGTGCGGGGCCATGCCCTCGCCGGGCGCGAAGCGCTTGCGCAGCACGCGGTGGCCGTCGCGCTTCAGCAACACGTGGGTGGGGGCTTCGTCGAGGGGGTGCGCGCCCGCGAGCAGGCTGCCGTTGGTGATTTTTTGCATGGAAGCAGGGAGCGGGGCCGAAAGACCACGGCCGTCGCTGCGGCACAAAGGTGCCCCCGTTCCGCCGCGCCTCCCCCGACATTAATCAAGCCCGGCCATGATATTCGTCATCGTGTGCGCCCGCCCTGGCGCGGGGCTTTGTAGCCGTACCCATTGTGTCCGCCCGTGCCCGTCGTTCTCGACCAACCCGCTACCCAAGTTGCCTGCGCCCACTGCGGCGATGCGTACCCGCCCGAGCCCCCGCGCCTGGCCGAAAAGCCTTTCTGCTGCGCCGGCTGCCGCACCGTGTACGAGCTGCTCGACACCAACAACCTCTGCACCTACTATAGCCTCGACGAGAAACCGGGGCTGAAAATCAAGGGAGTGGAACTACCCGGCCGCTTCGATTACCTCGACTCCGACACCGTGCAGGCGCAGCTGCTCTCGTTTCGCGCCGAAACGCGGGCTCGCCTCACGCTGCCGGTGCCCCAGATGCACTGCACCTCCTGCATCTGGTTGCTCGAAAACCTGCCCCGCCTCAACCCCGGCATCGTGGAGGCGCGGGTGCCGTTTCTGCGCAAGGAAATCGCCATCAGTTATATCCCGACCGATACCAGCCTGAAAGCCGTGGTGCAGCTGCTGGCCTCGGTGGGCTACGAGCCCCAGATTACGCTGGCCGAGCTGGGCGCGCAGCCGCACCGCGCCGGCCGCCTGCTGTATTACCAGCTGGGGCTGGCCGCCTTTGCCTTCGGCAACGTGATGCTGTTGGCCCTGCCCGAGTATTTCTCGTTTGTGGAAGACTTGCAGGGCGGGTTCGGGCGGTTTTTTGGGTGAAGAGATTTAAACTTTTTGAGGATGAAATTGGGTTATGCAACAACCTGTTTTTTAGCGCCATGACCATCAAAAAAGCACCTGTTCACGACTTGACTCC
>JAYULN010000522.1:0-20622 GCA_043763525.1 Hymenobacter sp. | reverse complement strand
CTGATTGAAGTCGTCGAGGACCTGAGCCGCCGCGGGCTGCACCTGATTTCGCTCCAGGACCCGATTGACACGACCTCGCCCGGTGGCCAGCTCGTGTTCCAGATTTTCTGCGCCCTGGCCGAGCACGAGCGCAACGTTCTCGTGCAGCGCACCCGCGCCGGCCTGCAGGCGGCCCGCGCCCGCGGCCGCCAGGGCGGCCGTCCCCCCGGCCTGGCCCCGCGTTATCAGAAAATCGCGCCCGCCGTCAAAGAACTCTACGAGGCCGGCCAGCAGTCCACCCGCCAGCTGATGGCCTACTTCCAGATTGGCTCGCGCCGAACCCTCTACAAAATCCTGCGCTTTGCCGGCTGCCAGATTAACGAAAAGCCCGCGCCCATTAAAGCCCAGTAGGATGCATATCCCTTCCAAGCCCGCCCTAGCCGCGGCGCTACACCGCTACAACGACACGCCGCAGCCGGACTTTTGCGGCCTACGCCCGGCGCAGATGCACGCGCTGCTCTACCAGCCGCTGGGACCGGCCAGTGTGGTGCAGTTGCGCGCCAACATGCCGAATGACGTGCTGGACCAGGTGCCGTTTTTGCGGCTGACGGAGGCTTTTTTACGCCTGCTGCAGCGCGAAACGCCCCTGCGGCTGACGCCCTTGGGGGCGTTGCCGCGCAAGTACCTGCGCGAACTCTACGCCCTGGGATTCATCTTAGAAGAAGGACTGGAAACGGGTCTGTTTACCCTGAGCCGGGAAATCGATTCGCTGGCCATCACCACCCTGCACCAGACCACCCGGCTGGCGGGCCTGGCCCGCCTGGTGAGGGGCCAGTTGCTGCTGACCAAAAAAGGCGGGCAACTGCTCGACCCGGCCCACCGCCCGGCCCTCTGGGCGCTTGTACTGGCTACCTTTACCAACCGGTTTCCCTGGGCCTCGCACGACGGCTACCCCTCGGAGACGGTGGGACAAACCGGCTGGGCGTATTCGGTGTACTTGCTCGCCCGCTTCGGCAAGCAACCACACCCCGTCGCCTTTTATGCCGCGCATTATCAGCGGGCGTTTCCGTTTGTGCTGGCCGAGTTCACTGACCCAGCCTATCGGACACCGCTGGAACAGCTCACCCACTGCTACGGGGTGCGCACGTTTGAGCGGGGGCTCAACTGGTTTGGCTTACTCGGCCCGGAGCCTCAGCCCTCGGTGCGCTACCAACCCGACCAACCGCTGGGTGCTTCCCCGCTGCTGGCCCAACTCTTTGAGGTGCAGCAAGGACCTGTCTAGCCCCTGTTTGCCGATTTTGACTACGGCCAGAGTCGGTTAACAAGCCCTTACCGTAATTCTTTGTCCAATTACTAACGCAACCCCATAAACACCCCCACTTAGATGCCCCCGGCCACCTGTAACAGGCCCAGGCCGCGCTGGACCATGCCGGAATCCCACTCGCGACGGGAACTACAGCCCTAGCTCCGGCTGCCCACTTCTACCACCAAACGCTCTAGGTCAGCCAAACCGACCCCAGGTGCGGAGAGCGCAACCGGATGCAGGACGAACTGAAAACCGTCAGCGGCAGCAGGAGCGCCACCAGACGCATCAGATAAAAGAGACGTAGCAGCCGCCTTTTAATCGCCCAAAGCGCACCAAAGCAAGGCGTATCGTATCGGCTGCGCAACCGGCGATGGGCAATCCTGGCCATGCTGCACCCCACCCAAGCGAAGGAGATGACCAAACTGAAAAATGTCGCCCGGCTGGTCACCGGGGCGTTGGCGGGGGAGCAGGAGCCGGTGTAGGAGGCGTTGGCGGAAAGATTCGGAAGAGTGATAGCCTGCTGCGGCGTGGACGCGCCACTCCAGCTAGGCCCCGTTTCGGCGGCCCTCTGCCAACAGTTTCACGCCGTTGCAATGGCGAGAAAAAAATGACAAGCGGTTGTCCATTCAGTGCCCAATCGTCTATTGCGGCATAAGACTACCTTTGTTTTCTTCACTTGTATCTTCATCCCCCGCTCGCTGGCATCCCGTTCGCGGCCCAGTTCCCCCCACCCATGGCGAAGTCCCCCAGAAAACGTTTGCCGCTCCATTCAGGCAACCACCCGAACGCCGGACACCCGAGCGCGGGCAACGCGCCCGGGCAGGGTGCTGACCGCGGAAACCAACCGGTTGGGGGAAAAGCGAAAGGGAAGGCCACCAGGCCGTTTTCGTCTGTTTCGGTGTCTCGGCCGTTTCACCACGCCGTGTTTGCTTCCGAAGCCGAATACGACCAATCCGTGGCAAGCGTCGTGGCCCGCATTCGGAGTGGGCAGGTGAAGGCCCGCACCCCCGACGAGTAGCCGCGGGGAAACACACTAATAACCACCGGGCCTGTTGCAGTAACCGCCGCCATGCCGAGCGAAACGCTCCCTGGCACGTGCAACGATGCAAAAAAGTGTTTAACCAGCCCTTTGAAGGGCGGGGCACCGGCACTGGTGGGTTTTCGGGTCCGGCCCCAGACATCTGCAACCGCCGCAGAAAGGGCAGAACCAGCCGCACTGGCCGCTCCCCGCATTTTTCCGGTTCGTCCGCTGCTACTTACTACCTGCCCCACACTTTATTTTTGCTCGCGCTGGCCATAAAAGGTCCATTCCAGTACCAAAAGCGTCAACTGAGTGGCCACAAATGCGAAGAGCGATGCCGCTGGCAACTGGTCCATGCCCAACACCACGCCCGGAAAACGGAGGTAGCAGAGTTGCACGGCGAACCCCAAGCGATTGGCCACACCCCGGTGTTGCTGAATCAGCGAGAGGTCGGCTTAACGGAAGGTGTACTGCCGGATGAACTCCTCGGCGCTTTCAAGCAGCGCCAGGAGCTGCTCCCGCTCCGCTACCGATAGAGCAGAACGACGAGGCATAAGCAGCGGGGGAGTGGAGCAATGGGGAGGTTAAAGGTAGTGATTCTGGTCCATTTGGCTAGCACAAGCCCCATTAGCATATATCTGCCCGCATGCGGTTGTTCAGAAAAACGACCGTGGCTGTTGCAGAACTCGAAGCCGACAGCTCTTGAAGCAAGCATTGCTTACTCTTTCATGATTCTGAGCTATATCCGGGCTAATGGCCGCCCAACACGGCAATCAGAAACCAGTTGCGGAGGTAGTGGCAGGGCCATTGCGAGGCTTACCGTGTGGTTGAGCTGGTACTTGAGCAGCTTTTTCAGGTTGTAGGCCACGGCCGTGAGCAGCATGGTTTTGTGGGTGCCCGCCTGGCCCCGCACATTGATTCGGCGCAGGCCGTAGTGGTGAATCAGACTGCCAAAAACCGGCTCCACGGTACTTTGCCGAACCCGCCGTAGGCGCTGCCCCCCGGCGGCTCTGCTGCCGCTGCCACGCCCGACGGTACGGGGCATCGAAGATGGTCCGGGTAAGTTGTTTGCACTTTACTTTGGGCACGCACGTGGCCTTAAGGGGGCACTGTTGGCAGTCGCAGTAGGTGGCCCGGTACAGCTTGAGCCAGCCGCCATCGGCCGTCGTGTCGTACTTCCGAAACAGCAGGTCTTTCCCGGCGGGGCACGTGTATTTATCGGCGGGCAGGTCGTAAGCAAAGCCGTCTATTTCGGGCTTGTATTGGCCGAACACGGGTATCCAAGCGGTCACGTGCTGCTTTTCCAACAGCGCGTAGTTGGACCCGTTGGCGTAGCCGGCGTCGGCCAACAGGTCGCGTAGCCGCAGCTCGTTTTTGCGCAAGCGCTGTTGTAAGCCGGCCAGCAAGTGGGGCAGGTGCAGGCTGTCGCAACTATCGGCGAAATTGGCCTGTACGTGGCTGATGACGCCCTGAGCCGTATCCACGGCCAGGCTGCAGAGGTAATTGAGCGCCCGGGCTTTGCCAGGTTTGACGGAAATGCGGGCCTCCGGGTCGGTCGGACTGTAGTGCGTCTTGTTGCTCACTAGGCGCGCTTGGGCGTGTTGCGCGCCCAAGGGCCCGGGTTCTCGCCGGGACTTGGCTTGCCGGGCGGCCTCGCGGCGCAATTGATGGGCCGGGGCCGACAGGACGGCCGTTGGGTGTGGCGGGGCCGGGGCGGGTGGGGGTTGGCCAGCGACCGTTAGCAGCGGAATAAATGCCTCCAGGGGCTGTTTTTCGCACAAGCTATCGAGCGAGGCATTGGCTTTGACCGGCGCCGAATCGACGGCCTGCCGCTCGCCGGACACCAGGCCTTGGGCTACGCACTGGCGGAAGACGTGGTCAAACAGGCGCTCGAAGACGGCCGCTGGGTACAGTTGACGCGTCCGGCTCACGGTTGAATGCCACGGCAACTCCTCGTCTACTTCATAGCCGAGGAAGTAGAGAATGTCCAGCCGCAGGGCACAGTGCTCCAGAAGGCGCCGGTCGCTGAGGATGTTTTCCAGCCGGCCGACCAGGGCGAGCTTGAAAAAGACCACCGGGTCGAGCGAGGGCTGGCCCGTGTGGCTGTACAACGCCTGCGTTTCCTGGTAGAGAAACGTCCAGTCCACCAGTTGGCTCAATCGCCGGTAGAAATTGTGGGATGGCACCCGCTCCGAGAGCCGAAAACGGGTCACGACTTTATCGAGAAATAGCTTCGTGCCTTGCATCTTCCCTCTACGAATCAAGTTCTGCAACAGCCACGACCGTTTAATTAAAAATTTATGACCTAAAGCTGGTCGATTTTGGTCTCTTACTTAGGTTGTACGGACAATTAGCGTAACCATAACAAGGCTGAAACAAAATGGACCATCCCCAAGAAGCTGCTGGCCGTTTTCTCGTAGCGCGTGGCCAGCCGGCGAAACTGCTTGAGGCGACTAAAAAAGCGTTCGACTTTGTTGCGGTCCCGGTACAGATTCCGGTCAATGACCCGTTGCACGAGGCGATTCTTTTTGCTGGGAATCACGGCCCGGGCACCAAGGGCGGCCACCTGGGCCAGGACCACGTCCGTGTCGTAGGCTTTGTCGGCCAGCACGTTGCCAGCCCCTGCAGCGGCCGCGAGCAGGTCGGCCACTGCAGGGGCAATCGGCTTGCTGGCCGGGGCCGAGCAGCAGGCACAGCGGGTTGCCCAGCGCATCGACCACGGCGTGAATCTTGGTCGTCAGCCCGCCGCGACTCCGACCGAGAGCTTCGTCGCCGACGCGGTTTTTTTTCGGCTGCCCGCCGCTTGGGCGTGCGCCCGCACCACGGTCGAATCGAGCATCACCCAGTCCAAATCCGGCTCCTGCACCGCCTCGAACAAACATTGCCAAATGCCTTTTTGGACCCAGCGCCGGCTGCGCTTGCGCAGCGCGTCGTGCTTGCCAAAGCGGGCCGGCAGCGCACACCACGCGCAGCCGTGGCGCGCCACCCAAAATACCGCATTGAGAAAGAGCCGGTTATCGACGCACATCGCCGGCTTTGCCCGACAAATGCGGCGGCAAAGCGGCCCACGCACGGTCACTGATTTCATCCAGATTGCTCACGAACGCAAAGATAATTGTCCGTACAACCTAGTCAAAAGTATAATTATTTTGGATTTAATATTTTTATAAATATTTTTATAAATATTTTTTGTGTCAATATTTATAATTGACCCTTCTAGATTCAACTGCTGTAAGAAAAGAATAATATGAATGAATTTTGGATGAACCAATATTAACCACTTTCTTTGTTTGCCCCCTGATAGAATGCAGAAGGCATTCTGATTTTGTCTTAGGCTTCCTTTTCTGATTCCGCAGAACCTTCTGCAGCTAGACTTCAAGCGTCAATTCCACACTGACGCGTTGTTGACTGCACTGGTGGCGTTTGCCGGCATCCGGCCCAAGCCATATCTGTAAGCTTCCCCCAAAAGTGAGCCAGTCAAAACTAGAGAGAAGTAGTAACTTTTTACTTCTTCTATTTTTGACTGTTCATGAAAAAAAGCCGTTTTAGCGAAGCCCAGATACTGGGTATTTTACGCCAACAGGACCAGGGCCAGACCGTGGGGCAGATTTGCCGGGAACACGGCATCAGTGAGCCCACGTTTTACGCGTGGAAAAGCAAGTTCGGGGGCATGAGCGTGAGTGAGTTACAGCGCCTCAAGCACCTGGAGGACGAAAATCGCCGTCTCAAACAGCTCGTGGCCGACCTGAGTTTAGAAAACCAGGTGGTGAAGGAGGTGTTGCGAAAAAAGTAGTCACCCCCACGGCCCGGCGCGCGGTGGCCCAGTACGTCTGCGGGCGGGGGCTGAGCCAGCGCCAGGCGTGTGCGCTCGTGGGCCTGGCCCGCAACAGCTACGCCCCGCCACCGGGCGGGGGCCGTGGGGGACTTCAACCCGCCGATGCCGAACTCGTGACCCGCCTGCGGGCGCTGGTGAAGCGGCATGGCGGCTGGGGCTTTTGGAAATATTATTACCGCCTGCGCAAGCTGCGAATGATGGTCAATCACAAGCGTTTATGGCGTATTTATCAGTTGCTGCACTTGCAAGTGGGCAAGCGCCGGAAAAAGAAACGCCTACCCGAGCGCATCAAGCGGCCCCTGGAAGTGCCGGCGCAGCCCAACGTGTGCTGGTCGCTGGACTTCATGAGCGATGCGCTAACCGACGGCCGGCGCTTCCGCACCTTGAACGTGGTCGAGGACTGGAACCGGGAAGTGCTCGGCATCGAGGTGGATTTTTCGCTGCCCGCCACGCGGGTCGTCGCCTTGCTCACCACCCTGGTGAGCCGCCACGGCAGCCCGGCCCGCATCCGGGTAGACAACGGCCCCGGGCTTATCAGCCAGGTACTCCAGGCCTGGTGTCAGGACCAGGGGAGTGACTTGCACTGGATTCAGCCGGCGAGTCCGACGCAAAACGCCTACATTGAACGCTTTAACGGCTCTTTTCGCCTGGAACTGCTTAACGCCTACCTCTTCACCAGCCTGCGCCAGGAGCGCGAACAGTGCCAGAGCTGGCAGTACGATTACAACCACCTGCGGCCCCATCAGGCCCTTAACTTTCTAACCCCCATTGAGTTTCGACAGGCTGCCTGACCTCTCGTTTTGACTGGCTCACTTTGAAGGGGAGCTTACAATGAGCCTGAAACGCAAGCGAAAAAAAGCCGCCCGTGATGATGCGTTTCTCCACCAGCTCTTGGCCCAGCTGCCTGCGCAGGAAAATGCCCCGAACAGCTAACTGCTCGTTTGGTGCAATGACCCTACATCAGTTATTAAAAAAGCATTGGTATCAAATAAATGAGTATCATTGCTGCAAGAACCCCATTATCTACTCTAATGGCCAAGTTATCTCAGGCAATTTTATTTACTCTGCTTTGTATTGCCTTTTCCTGTTGCACCCGCTTTCAGCCTGGTGACAATGTAAAGGGGGAGGCATGCTTCAATGAGCCGAACAACGGTTTGTTGAGAAGGAATCAAAAGCATTCCTTTGCCATTGGCACCCAACATCTCCAAGAATACTGTTTAAAAAAAACAGTAGCTAAACGCCATAGCAAGCGCAGTCTTTGATGGGATGGACTTTTCTCAACCGCCAGCCAGAAGATTGGCTAGATGCATTTCTTCGTGCACCTAGTGCACCGGCATTTACCGTAAGCAATTGCTAACTGAACTTGATCTCCCCTCCCTCTTTATCGTTTTGAGTTGGCTTACTTCCTGCAATTGAGGAGGAGGAGCATAGAATGTTTGTAAGGCATTGAATAGGAAGATACAGGTCTAATAGGCAGATGTCTGTGCCTAATTTCAACTTCGCTAGCTTCAATAGGCCTAGCAGAGAGTGAATACAATGCTGTCTCTAGAGCGATAAATGAGCTTTTCTTAAAACACGGCCCATGCGCCGGAAGCAAACCGGATAAGTAATAAGAGCATCGTATGGTAAAAAAATACAGTTCTACCCGCAGGAAACAAATTGCCTATCTGTTAATAGCAGCCATGGGCATAAATATTTTTGCGCCATCGGCAAGTTATGCACTGACAGGTGGACCATCCCAGCCAGAATTTTCATCTTTTGAGCCAGTTTCGACTAATCAAATGGTCGATGAGTTTACCGGGGATTTTACGTATAATATACCCGTCATAACGGTGCCTGGGCCTCAAGGCAGTGAGTATCCATTATCCCTGTCTTACCACAGCGGCGTATCTTCCGAAGACGAGGCTTCGTGGGTAGGTTACGGATGGACACTCAATCCAGGAGCTATTAACCGGAATACAAGGGGATTTCCCGATGACTATGATGGCGCCTCAGTAACATATTGGAATAGGCGCCCAAAAAATTGGACTGTCACGGCGGGTATAAGTACGGGGAGCGAAGTATTTGGTGCTGACTTTTCCAGTTCTACTTCAGTCCGGTATAATAATAATCAGGGGTTTGGAATGGTCCAAAACAGAGGCATCTCGCTCGGCAAGGGGCTGATTAGCCTGGGTCAAAGCAATGTAGATGGAGAGTCTACTTATTCACTGAGTATTAATCCGGCCGCACTTTTAAATAAAGGAAAAACTCCTGAGGAAAGAGCAATAAACCGACTTAATAGAAAAGAGGCACATCCTTTTTTAGGGCGAGTATTAAATATGGTAGAGAGAGCTGGCAGGCTGAATAATCTGAGCTTGTTTGGTGGGAATCACGGGTTCTGCACCTTTGCTGATTTGAATCGAGCTAGCCAGGTAACGTCCTATCACGGCGGTGCAGTAAACGTGAGTGCTGGATTTCAGGCAAATCTGCTTCCAATACCAGCCGGTATCACAGCCAATGTATCTGGTAGTTATAGTTGGCAAGAGAATGACGCACGTGACCCGTTAAAAGCTTTCGGCTATATGTATGCGGGTGACAGAACGGGCCTTAATTCGATCCAAGACTATTACGTCGAGAAAGAAACCCCCTATAATCAACGCGATTTATTTCTGGGAGCTCCGTTTCATAATGCGGACATATTCTCAGTTAGCGGCGAAGGGATGGGCGGAGGATTCCGGCTCTACCATAGCAAAGTTGGGGAATTCTCTCCAAATGTGAAAAGCAGCACTGTTCAAATCTTTAATATTTCGCCTGAATTTGCCGCTGGATGGACTTTTGGTCCGGGTACAGACGTGGGTCAAGGCAGTCAAACGCTAAGTGAAGGTGCCTGGCAACCTTCCGGCACAACTTTCTCTACCCCGAATGGTACGGAAGATGAAGGGGTCTCTTTTCGATTCATCAATGATTTGGGTGGTACTTGGGCAACTGCTGGTCAAAATGACGATGCTCAAAAAGCGAAAATATCAAATGGTATCCTGAATACCGATGAGTTGACTGCACAAAGATCTCATATCGACCGCACCAGCCGCTCTTCGCATATTGCCTATCGTACCAAAGAGCAACTATTGCCAGCAGGAAGCATAAACCTCTTAAGGACTCTGACTAGAAGAAGTGATTTGTCAGCTGATATGAGTATTAGTTCAGCTGAAATACCCAATAAATCGGTATGCGAAATGGGAGTAACATCCGCTACTGGTTCAAAATATATTTATGGCCTCCCAATTTTTGCAAGGAATGAAAGAAACATTAGCTACGGTGTACAGGGCTCAACCGTAAATAGCGATAATTATACTATAAATCGGCCCAATAAAACTGACGAAGAAGAACCGATTAAAGTTGGAGAGGAGCGAAACACTGCTTATGCCAGTTCATACTTGCTGACGGACGTTCAATCGCCAGATTACGTGGACCGCTCTTTGAACGGAGCAACCCGTGATGATTTTGGTGGATATACTCGTTTTCAGTACGAAAAAAAATATGCTTTGCAAAATGCTTCTTCGAGCCTATACCATTGGCGGATGCCCTATAATGGCCTGATTTACCAGCGTAATAGTTTATCAGATTCTCAAGATGACATGGGAAGCTTTGCTTCTGGCGATAAAGAAATAGCTTACCTCTATGCCATTCAAACAAAAACTCATACGGCCTTCTTCACGACCACTGCTCGTGCGGATGGGTTTGAAGCAGCTGCCGATGCAATTGCTAAGGCAGGTACGGGAGCCGTATCGCAAACTTCAAAGGCCACTTACCAATTAAATACAATTGAACTGTATGAGAATTCTCAGCTTGGTCCAGCTGATGCCCAGGGCAAAGTGACGCGTCCTACTAGCGCTACCCCCATTAAAACAGTTCATTTCGAATATGTTAATTCAGCAAATAGCCCTGATGAATTATGCAAGGGGTTGCCAAATAGTACTTCGGGAAGAGGGAAGTTGACCCTCAAGCGGGTTTGGTTCTCATATAACGTAGGCGCGAGCATAGTTCCAGACACGAAGCGTCCATATATATTTGATTATCAGTATCCTAATGCAAACCTTTACCCTGCTAAATACAGGCCTGGAGCAAGTTATCCAGGGGGGAGCGGTACCGCAGGCGTTGATGATGTAACCCGAGGGCTGACAACTGCAACTTCAGTGCAACAGAATCCACTATATGAAGCGCACCAACTTGATGCTTGGGGCAACTACCAAACCGATGGGGCAGCACGATATGCTGCGATGAAACCGTGGCTTAATCAAATTCCACCCTCAAGCTTTGACCCTGCAGCTTGGCAGTTGAAAAAAATTACGTTACCAACGGGTGGCGAAATCCATGTTCAGTATGAACAGGACGACTATAGCTATGTGCAAAACAAACTAGCACACGCAATGGCAAAAGTATCATCTACTTCCAATTCATTACCACCCGGTGTATTCGATTTGGACCTGAGTGAAATATTAGATCCGAATGCCACCAATGCGGACAACTACCAAACAATGTGTAGAATACGGGATGCTATTCAGCGAATTTATGTAGAAGGCTCTGAAAAAATATTTTTCAAGTTTCTATATGATCTATATGATAATTCTAAACCAAGCATTAACTCATGTAATGCAGAGTTTATAAAGGGTTATGTCGATGTTACCCAGGTAGGAATAGTAAACGGAAAAGTTGAGATAAAAGTGGAAGCTCAGACAAGCGGCGGGATACAAAAATTGCCGAAAGAAGTTTGCGGAGATTTTTTGCGTTCCCAGCGTATTGGTAAATTGAATCCAACTGGTATATGTGATCCTTCAGTTAATGGAATTAGTGATGGCGGTTTTACCCCTGGGCAATTAATCCGCTACATTATAACGCGCGCGGCTGCTTTATATCCAACTGCAAGAATATCTTGTGGAAGCATGAATCCAGCGCTGTCTTATTTCCGCATCCCGATGGTTACGCCTAAGAGGGGAGGAGGGTTGCGCGTCAAAAGACTGCTCATGTTCGACAAAGGAATGGATGGGCAACCGGTTCTGTATGGAAACGAATACATCTATCGGATGATGGACCCTGACCATCCGGGGGGCGAAATCAGTAGCGGCGTGGCTACCACCGAGCCAGGAACAATTCGGGAAGAGAACGTACTCGTGACTTCATTGCCGCGTAAAACACAGGGATTTATCTCAAAAATTACTGCCGGCGAGGATTTAAAGCAGAACGAGGGTCCTATTGGCGAAAGCATGTTGCCTGCGCCGTCGGTTGGTTACAGTCGGGTCGTTGTGCGAAACATACACAGTGGAGTTTCCACTCCTGGCTATTCGGTGAGTGAATTCGCAACGGCGCGAGAGTACCCCATGCTGACCAAGAATGCAGGCATGACTAGAGAAAAGGATTATTTCTTTATTTGGGCTTTCCTCGCCACTTCACTACGCAACAATGTTTATGCGACCCAAGGCTATAGCTTTATTCTAAATAATATGCACGGCCAAATCCGCCGTAAAGCTTCATACACAGGATATTACACTGGTGTCAATATGCTGAAGACGAAGCCCGTTACTAAAGAGACATATAATTATTTTGAGCCACCACGTCAACCTTCTGATGACAAGTCATATCAAGAGGCGCAAGCCATTCCAGTGATGGCGGGATTACGCCAACAGCCTTTGCCAATGTTCCCTGGTAAAGAGATTGATATGACGTATGCACAGCATTCAGTGAAGGACAAAATGAATGACCTCAATTTTGAGACTGATATCGAAGCTGCTTACTTTTTATTCGGATTTGCATTCTATCCTACTATCAAACCTACTTTAATCCTGACCGAAGCAGAATTCGATACTCATGTAACAAGCAAGGTTGTTCGATATCCAGCAATTGTACGCAGCATTGAGTCTACCCAAGATGGCATTACGCATACCGTAACCAATTTGGCTTTTGATCAATTTACTGGGCAGTCAGTTTTAAGCAAATCAAACGACGAGTTTAAGGGAGGCTACTTGCAAGAATCAGTAATGGCCTCATGGATACACCCAGAATTAGGAGCAAAATCGGCCCTAGAAAGTTCTACTATCAGTGGAGGAAGTTTTGTGCCGGGACAGTCACCTGATTATAGGGCTTGGTTAACCTTCAGTGCCAATAATTGCGCGGGCCTGGGCCACATAACTCGAGGAGACCAACTGGTTTTCGCGAACGATGATAACCGCATCTACTTTGCTGATGCCCCTGATTTTGCAAGTAAGCGTGTCCGCCTTTATCCCGTCAGTTTGAGTTTAACCCCACCGTCGTTGCCTGCTAGCGGGGCGGTTAGCGTTACTGTATTGTCAAGTGGACGCAGCAACCGGTTAGGGGCAATTGCGAGTACCACGACATATCATAATACAGATTATCAGCGACTGCTTGCTCTTCCCAGCTTTGTGTTGCCGCCGATTAGCAGTACAAATGGACAACAGTCCCTGGTGCAGGCACTAAGTAATTTGGCTACTGCCGCCTCTTCCAACATCACTGTTACTCCTTTACAAGGCCCATACACTCACATGAATATGTCAGCGTATGCGTCAAAATTGCTTGGGTCCAATTGTATTCCTGACCCCTCAGATGTCACCATTAAGAACTTAAAGGTGTCATCCCAAACCCGTAATGGGTTATTGAATATTACACTGCGGTCTTTTGAAGTGGTCTGTGAAAGCGGAATCCAACCATATGAAATAACCATTGAGAATTAGCCAGTTGTTCATGAAAAATGCTCCTTCATTGTTGGCGAAATATTGCGTTTGTTTTGCGTCAGTAATTGGGTTATCAATTATCCTGATGGGGGGTAATAATTTGGCCTTTGCCAATGAGCCTGGCCTTATGCTAGCGCCTAGCTCTACGCTGACACAGCCGCGCTATTGCTTTGATTCAAATATATTTTCGCAGAATTTTGGCCCAACTCCTGCTAACTCTTGCCCTCCGTCATCCCCTACGTTTTTCCCGACCGCGTCAGAAACAACGGAGTATGCCCCATCGAACACCAGCCCTAATCCTGGGTTTGGTGCATACGGCGTAACTTCCAATCCCTCCTGCTTCAACAGTGTCTTTTTTAACGGGAATGATTACCCGGGTAATCACGGTGCTTTTTTGATTATTGACTCGCGTGATACACGCTATAGCCCTGCCACAAGCGTTTACACACGTTCTTTATTCCAAACCCAGCTTCAGCCCGGCACCTATGAGCTACGGTTTTGGATGCGAAACGCAATTCCCGTATCGCCTCCTGCATATGGTAGCAAGGGTCCTGACCTTCCTGAATGCCCTTCCGTACGCTTAAAAGATAGTAATGGGGGTGCCCAAATGGGCCGACTTGTTGGCGTAGATTATAACAATGCCACTTGTCCTGGCTTTCCAATGCAACCGTTGAATAACAGTGGGCCAAATTACGGTTGGAAAGAGCTGATATATTTATTCGAGAATGTTTCAGGTGCATATGATAACATATCAATTATACCGCAAATTTCTTCAACATATGGTGGTGCTGATTTTGTTCTTGATGACATTGTTTTTAACAAGCTAAAGTACCGTGTACAAGCACCGACAGTCACTAAAAACTTATTTGCCTACAGATGTGGAGGGCAATCAGCAGTATTTGTTAGTCTGAACTTTGACATGCCCAACGCTACGCGCGTGTATGCATGGCGTGACCAAAATGGAACGGAAGTAGCTAGAATTTCTGGCAATCAAATGCCGTACACACTGTCCATCCCTTCTACCGGGGCATTTCCTCGGACCTACACCGTAACCGATGCCACAGACGGAGACTGTAGTTCTGAACCAACGAGTGTCATCATTGATAGTGGGCCTGGCGATAACTCGCTAACCGTTTGTGCAGCAAGCAATCATTTTTTGCACGGTCCGGATCCTAACCAAGTGTATAAATGGTACAATGCACTTGGAAATACCCTCCTCTACACAGGCGCATCTTATTATGCTCCATTGACACTGCCAATACAGCGATTCCTTATCAAGGCGGTGCCAGCTTCGAATAATACGTGTCTCAGCATTTCATTCGGTACGGTTACAGCGAAAATTAGCCCGAATCTCATTTTCTATGATGAGATTAATCCCGATATATGGCCAAATTTCCCAGGTCGATATTCTTCCTCAAGCAGCTTGGCCACTACTGAGTACACAGGTATACCAAGTAGCTTTTCAAGCATGTGGTATAATGAAGTTGCCTTAACTAACAATCCAGGCCAATTCTCTAGGTATTGGAGAGGATTAGATGGTATTTCATATAATACTAGTTGTAATTCAACACCAATAGGTACTTTTTTTCTGTTTCAATCTTCGAATAATTCTGCAGACCAGAATAAGGCTGTTTGGCGCTATAAGTTGGGCCCTCTTTCAGGACGACTAGACGCGCGCGGCGGACCTGGCAAGGCTTACGAAGTGCGATTCCTCATGCGTAGTGGATTCGATGGGAATTATATCCAATGCCCAAATATAAAGTTAAGTTATAATAATGGGACTATAATACAAGGTCGGCTTATATCGGCTGATAATGACAATTATACAACTGTTTCATGCTCGTCAAATAATCCTTCGGTCAATATTCATGCGTTCGATTACTGGCAGAAGATGCGGTATGTTATTGACATTCCGGCTTCAGTTGATTTAACTCAGTATTCAGACGTATCAATTGGCATATGCCCTGCTACTGCTCCTGCTTCTAGTTCCAGCCTCGAATCAATATTAATTGATAGAGTTGAAGTTTATAACTTCAATGGAGAAAATGTGCAGCCAATAGCAACACTGGCGAGTAATTTTTTGTGCGAGCCGGGTAATATGAACATCTATGTAGATAATACGGTCCAAGGTAATTCATATGAAATACTGGATGCCACCGGAGCGGTTTTACAGCCCGCACAGTACGCTAGTGCTTCAGGAGAGCGCAAAACATTCACTGTGCCAGTAACTGCTACCACCAACTTCTATATTCGAAACGCAACATCACTAGGTGCTTTTCCTGGTTATAATTCGTGCCCGCTGGCCTGCACGCCTCCTGCTACATTAGTAACTGTTCCGGTTTCTAATCCTTACATCCTTAGCAGTAGGCCAACAGTAATAAGTGATTACCGTGCTCGATGTGGAACTGGTTCGGTGACATTCCAAATTAGCAACCCAATTTCGGGGCGTGACTACGAATGGTTGGACATTAGCGGAAATATCGTATACCCAACACCAGGCACACCCAACCCACCAACGGGTACGCCTGCTGCTGATTATTACCGCACGTTTAGCCCGACCATTGCAGTGGGTCAAACTAATTGGTATGTAGTCCGATTGCGAGGAAATCCTGCGGAATGTCCAGCACTCACAACTACCGTTTCCGGATTTGCTTCGAGTGTTGATAACGCCCCAATTCCTGTAGTAGCGGACCAGACCCGTTGTGGAATAGGATATGTCCGATTCACCATTGCAAGTCCAGTAGTTGGCCGTGAATATGAGTGGTACGATGCTACTGGTAACACAATCCTTAATGCTACAGACCCGGCAGCTGCTTTTCCCTATACATCGTTCGGAACAAATATTGGTCTCACTACTGCTCCAGGTAATCGCACAACTTTCTATGTAAGACTGAAGCAAACTTCCAGTGACTGTTCAACGCCGCTTCAACCCGTGTATGGCTATGTGAACAATGTAGTTGCCCCAACCTTTAATATTGCTGCTAGCAGTGGCGCAGCGCCATATTTTCGAGGTAATGCAATAGATTTTGCTCTTACTAGTCCTGCGCAAGCCGACCCAGGGCAAAGCCTTACTTATCAATGGAACTGGGGTGATTTTTCACCGCCATTGACTACGGCTGGAGCATCAGTCGAGCACGTGTTTACACGGGCTGGAACATTTTACGTCCGTGTCGTTGCCACGCAAACTTTTGGCAACTCTTCGCCTGTATGTTCTAATTCGGCGACCTTAAGTATTACAATTAAAGAGCCATTGTGCGAGTTAAATGTTCCTGTTGCAGGCGGATTTACTAATAATCCAACCACTGGAGCTATTACTTACGCAAGTATTGCTTCTTGTGTGCCCGTTTATACATTGGAATGTTTGGGTGGACAGCCTAGTGTCGTGTCGGGAGTAGTGTCGTTTTCAGCTACAGCATTTGCGGATACCCTGATACGGGACGATAATGAATACAATCAGGGTATAATTGAGCCTAACCCGTTTTTAGCGGGCAAGTACCGACTGAAGCCTTATGCGACGTACAGCTACAGTACCGAGCTTGGCCAGCAGCAGAGCAATTTTGACGCGGGAACTTTCACGCTGCCAGCGTTCGACTGGCAGAGCAGCGCCCGTGCCCGTCCCGCTGCTTGGCTTACCCCCGCACTAGCCGTCAAAGTGTCGCCTGATGGTGAAGTGCTCGTTGAGCGCGACCCATTGGGAGTGCTCAGCACTGCCAAGTTCGGATATGGACGTGCGCAAGCTAGTTTACCCTTTGGTAATACGACCACGCAGACAATCTCTACGCATGCGCTGCCGTATTTACAAGCTCACAACGCCGACCCGCGCACTATTGCATTTGAAAGCTTCGAAAACGTTTTAGGGGTGTGCCCTACAATCTACGGCGAAGATTACCTGCGACTGAACTGTGTAGAAGTCGCGCAGACCAGTACCGCAAAACGACACACGGGGCATTTCGCTGCCCAACTCGCGGCTTTGCCGAACGCTCCTCTGGCAAACAATACATGGCAGCTGACACTCAGAGCACTTCCTTTTACACCACAAGTACAAGCAGCCGGCCTATTGGTGAAGGTATGGGTTTTTAGCCCTGGTAATCTTTCCGGAACACTTGAACTGATTGACCAAGCCGAAGATGAAGCAGTTATGGGAACGGCTACGCTTTCCCCGGTGACTAGCAACGGCCTGATTGCGCGTAGTGGAGATTGGGTCCTTTATTCTGGTATAGCGTTGATAGACGCTGGGATATTACCGCAAAACTATTATTTAACTCCCAGACTGAAATTCACCAATCCTGCTTCATCAACTGGTCCTCTGTCTGATGTGTGGGTCGATGATGTGCGTGTGCAGCCAGCTGATGCCCATATGACAACCTATGTGTACGACCCCAGTACTTTTCAGCTATTAGCCAGTTTTGACGACCAACATTTTGGACTTCTTTACCAATACAATGCGGAAGGCAAACTGACCCGTAAACAAATAGAGACCGAACGGGGACTGAAAACTATTCAAGAAACTCAATACAATACGGCTAAGAATCCCTAAAAGAATGGATTGGCCGGCTGTTGTCGTCTAGCAATACAATGTCTACTTATGGTGCTGTTCTCCCTGTTACTTCTAGTTGCCCCAACTCCATCAGCACCGCCTGCGGATTGTCGAATATTATTGCTCCAAGCGTGCAAAGCGATGATGCCTAATAGCAGCGATGCGAATAAAGTGTTGCACATTCAAATGCGTACGGAAACGTTCTTTATTCCCCCGGGCCAAAAGAAAGAGCAAAGCTCTACGACAACGGTAGAGCTGTACTCGCAACAAAAAAAAACAGCAGTGCTGACGCCATTCACGTCTACGTGGCAGGATGAGGATTATTTAGTAACCGTAGTCAAACCGCGTAAAACAGTCCTTATTACTCGATCTGTACCCACTAATCGAGAAGTGCAGCTTAATGCCATGTCTGCGTTCCGTGACTCACTTCTGCAACAAGGTACTGTCGTGATGTGCGAAAAAGGTAACAATTCAGCTCATGAAACCTATGTAAAATTAAAACTCACGAAAGCCGCCTCGATTAGGACTCACACCCAAACCATGGAGTTTTGGCTGGATGATAAGCACGTACTCATTAAGAAACTGCGGGTTAATTACTCAGTTGGGCAGATGCAGACCCACAATATCGTTACCATTACCAAGCAAGAGCTACTCGCAACTAGCGATGTACTGATGTCAAGTGCGCGCCGCCAAGTACTTGCCGTTGATGGGCATTTGCTGCCGGCCTATGCTGGATATCGTTTGGTAGACCAATCGGTGCAACGCCCGAAATAACGGATGTTTTTCTTGATTCGGTTAATCGTTTCGACACAATCATCATAAAAACAATTGCTCGCCTTTAGCGCTGAGCACGTAAATCTAGATTGTATGGTGCTTTCTACTCAAGTCACTAAAATTTATCATCAAGTATTGGCAGTTATAGCTTTTGCCTTTACTGTGGGGGCGGCTCAGGCTCAAACGGACTTGTCCATTAAGAAGGAGTTTCAACCGGGTGGTTCCGAATCTGTACTAATTGATAATTCAGCCTGTGCCCCGCTGAATAGTTTCTCGGTTCGGCTGCGGGCTGATCTAGGACAAGATTTCGTCAAACCAGTCGGTTGGACTAGTTCTACTGTCAGTGTTTCAGCCAATATAGCAGTGGGTGGCGCAGGAGCAATAACGCTGGTGAGCCCGGTCTCGCTTACCCTCACTTCTTCAAACCCAGAGAAGTGGTACGTGGCTACCTTCCAGGCTAACAATCAAACGGCTCCTTGGGTGCTTGGTAACGGAAGCAATTTAACTGTGTCGGCGACGGCTTCTGCTGTTAGTACTTCTGGAACTGCGCCTCCCGGTGGGATACGTATCATCATCGAATGCGTGCCCGAGTATAAAGCAAACTTTAATGGCACCTCATACCTAACGGCTCCGAATGCTCCAACCCCAGTTAGTGGCAGCAGTGCTACAAGTTTTGAATATACGTTTAATTGGAATTCGTCATGCGCCAGAATACCGAGTTATCAATTGCGTGTTTTGTACAGTTCAAGCCGGTTGTTATCTGTTTCGCCGGCTATATGGCAAGAAAAAGCGCTTTTAATTGATACAGGCTCGCCGCAAACAAATTATACTCTCACATTGACTGAAGGGATTGGATATTACTACTGGCAGGTACGAGGAATTGGCAACCAACCAGGGGGAAGTACGGACCTCACCAATGTGGGAGCCTGGGCTGATGGCCAAGCAATAGAAGTAACTGCTGTACCCCATGCCGACCTTAACTGGATTTACAACCGTACGTTTTCCGAAGGAGGTAGAGTATCAGAAAAGCTCACCTTTGCAAACGGGCTACAGCAGATTCGCCAGACCCAAACGCGGCTAGCGGCCGTGGGGCTCAATTCCCAAGCTACCCCACTGGTGGGGCAGCAAATAATAGCAACTCAAACGATACAGGACTATGCTGGCCGAAACGCGGTCCAAAGCTTGCCTATTCCAATCCTAACTACGGTCGCGGGCAATCCCCTCGCGGGCCCTACCGTATTGGGGTACAAACCTAATCTGCTTAAGAAAAGCGGAGGCACAGCAAGCTATGAAGCGGCCGATTTCGATAGCGATGTCGCCCCTGCTTCACAGCCTAATACGAGTACGTTTAATCAGCCGCTGGGAGCGGTAGAGCAGGGGTACTACAGTAACATTGTCGTAGGCAGTGGGGCTAACTCCAATGACCGAGTAGCGAATGCGGGCGGCTATCCCTTCACCCGAACCCGCTTTGCTTCTGACGGACGAGTGCGGGAGCAAAGCGGAGTAGGGTTAGCAATGCGCTTACAGCCGGAAGCTGCTGCTGCAACCACCCATACTTCGCGGACCTATTATGCGGCAGTAGCCCCTCAAGAACTCATTCGGCTTTTTGGAAATGAGGCTCCCGATGCTAAGGCCACTTATAAAGTTCTAACGATTGATCCCAATAACACAACCTCGGTTAGTTACCAGACTAAACAAGGGCAAACAATAGCAACTGCTCTCTCCTCCGCTGGTTCTAGCGCATCTAACCCTACTGAACCTTTGCCTTCGGCCACGGTACCAGCACCGGGTGATACTATCACAGAGGACTTGGCTGGGCCGGCTGCGGTGGTAGGAAAAACATTGTTTATTACGGAGCCCACAACCAGCATTACTATCAACTACACGTTAACTCCTGCAGTGTTGCAGAATGAGTGCCTTAGTTATTGCGCTAGCTGTGATTACAAGGTTCGTCTCACCATCAATAAAGTAAACGACCCAACCTTTGCTGCAACCGTGCCAGCCCCGGAGGTCTTGATTCCATCTCAAGCAGTCTGTAACCCTATCGCAAAGGGCCTAACCGCCGCCTGGACAGTAACTCTGACCATGGGTGAGTACCGAATTGAACGTGAGATTCTCCCTGCTGACCCGGTGGCTGCTACCCCTGTCACCATTCCCCCGGCACCTGCCGTGCCCACTATTAGCACGCGCTTGTCCGAAATACAGAACAGTATTACTGATAAATTCAAATCAGAACCGTGGAGCGAAATTAACCGATTGTTGAGTGAAGCCAAGGTAGATGAACTCTATAGCTATTTATTGAATAAAGGATATAAAGTCGAAGATGTAGGGGGGGAGGCCTACATAAAAATACCAGTTAATGGGTCTGTATCTACTTGCCAATCCTTCCTGAACTTTCCCTATTTGCCAGAATACTGCCATCCTTCATGCAAAATTGGTGATGTAGGT
>JAYULN010000521.1:0-1454 GCA_043763525.1 Hymenobacter sp. | reverse complement strand
GCAGCAGTAATTAATGAAATAGAATTAGTTACACTGTAAAGATGCTTCGCTACGCTCTGCATGACCGTTCTTTTTTGGCCCTATTCGGATAGGCTCTTAGCAGCTATTACGGATGCAGATTTCGGGACTGGTATTCCAAATAGTTTCTCGTGGCTGGTTGAATGCGGCTCTGGGGAGTGCCCCAAAAACGCTAAACCGATAACCAAAGAATCTTTGCGTGGGCGCAGGAATTAAATTAAGTTTTAAGCCAACTCCCCGCCGTAACTTTGACTGGCAAAAGGCCCTAACCCCCAACCCCTTTTGCTATGGCGGATTCCGCGCTCCCCAAAATTGCCTTCGAGGCCCTCACCTACGACGACGTACTGCTGCTGCCAGCCTACTCCGAGGTCCTGCCCCGAGACTGCGACACCGGCACCCGCCTCACCGCCAACATTCGGCTCCACACCCCGCTCATTTCGGCGGCGATGGACACCGTAACCGAAGCCGACATGGCCATTGCCCTGGCCCAGGAAGGCGGGCTGGGCATCATTCACAAGAATATGTCCATCAAGCAGCAGGCCGAGCAGGTGCGACGCGTCAAGCGCAGCGAGTCGGCCCTCATTCAGGACCCCTTCACCCTGCCGCCCACCGCCACCCTGGCCGATGCCCGCCAGCTAATGCGCAAGCACAACATCGGCGGCATTCCCGTCGTGGACGGCGACCGCCGCCTGCACGGCATCCTCACCAACCGCGACCTGCGCTTCGAGAAAGACCTTAGCCAGCCCGTAACCACGGTGATGATTTCGCTGGCCAACCTCGTGACCGCCCCCGCCGGTATCGACCAGGCCGAAGCCGAACAGCTCCTCACCGACAGCAAAGTCGATAAGCTGCCCCTCGTTGACAGCGAGGGCCGCCTCGCGGGCCTGATGACCTATAAGGACATTCGCAAGCGCCGCCGCACCCCCCACGCCAGCAAAGACGGCCAGGGCCGCCTGCGCGTGGGCGCGGCCGTGGGCGTAACCCCCGACCTGCTTCAGCGCGTGGCCGCCCTCGTCGAAGCCGGGGTCGACATCGTGAGCCTCGACACCGCCCACGGCCACTCCAAGGGCGTGCTCGATGCCGTGCGGGCCATCAAAACCGCCTACCCGAACCTCGATGTGATGGCCGGTAACGTGGCTACCGCCGCCGGAGCAAAAGCCCTGGCCGATGCCGGGGCCGACTGCGTGAAGGTGGGCGTGGGCTCGGGCAGTATCTGCACGACGCGCATCATCGCCGGCATTGGCATGCCGCAGCTCTCGGCCGTGCTCGAAGCTGCCCGCGGTTTGGCCGGCACCGGCGTGACGCTGGTGTCCGACGGCGGCATCAAGTTTTCGGGCGATATCGTGAAAGCCCTGGCCGGTGGGGCCGCCGCCGTGATGGTGGGCTCGCTGCTGGCCGGCACCGAAGAAGCCCCCGGCGAGTTGATTATTTACGAA
>JAYULN010000520.1:0-9360 GCA_043763525.1 Hymenobacter sp. | reverse complement strand
CTGCGCCCCGACGGCAAGTTCCGCACCAAGCTGCGCTACGAAACCACCCCGCGCGACCTCGAAACCATCAACCAGCCCCGCGCCGGCCTCTCGCTGCTCAACACCGAGCAGTTCAACACGTTCGGGGAGCTGTTCAGCCGCAAAAACCCGAAGAAGAAGGAGCGCAATACCCAAAAAGCCCGCGAAGGTAAGGAAGTGCTGACCGTGGACGAAGACCCGCGAACGAACCTATAGGACCGTGACGTAAGAGAAAAAGAACGTCATACAGAGCGCAGCGAAGCATCTTGCCCGCCACCGCTAATTCATTCAATTTAGATTACTGCTGCGGTAAAGATGCTTCGCTGCGCTCTGCATGACGTTTTTGCGGTATGTCGTTCTACTAGCCCCTTCCGTTACCTTTGCCCGATATGGCCGCCCCTTCCAATCCCAACACCCGCAAGAAAAAGCTCGGCTCCTACCCTACGTTGCTCGTGGTGTTCAGCATTACGCTGGCCTTGGTGGTGATTGGCTTGTTTGGCCTGCTGCTGCTGCACGCCCAGAAACTGAGCGAAGTGGTGCGCGAAAACCTGGAAGTGCAGGTGTACCTGGAGCGCAACCTGCCCGAAACCGAGCTGCTGCGCCTGCAACAAGACCTGGGCCAGCAGCCCTTCGTGGCCGAGCGCGACGGCAAGCCCCAAATCCGGTTCGTGAGCAAGGAAGAAGGTGCCCGCCAGCTGCTGCAAAGCACCGGCGAAGACTTCCGCCAGTTCCTCGGCGACAACCCGCTGCGCGATGCGTACGTGCTCAAAATCAAGCCCGAATACACCGACACCATGCACCTGCGGCAGCTCAACCGCAGCATTGCCACCCAGCGCGGCGTGTTTGAGGTGCAGTACCCGCAGGACCTGTTTGCCAGCATCAACAACAACCTGACGCGGGTGAGCCTGGTGCTGCTGGGCTTCGCGGCGGTGCTGGTGCTGGTGGTGGTCATTCTCATTAATAACACGATTAAGCTGGCGCTGTTCTCACAGCGTTTTCTTATCCGGTCCATGCAACTGGTGGGCGCGACGCGGCTCTTTATTCAGCAGCCGTTTTTGCGGCGGGCTACCTGGCAGGGGCTGGCCAGCGGCGTGCTGGCGGCCCTGCTGCTGGTGGCGCTGCTGCAATACGCCTACCTGCAAGTAGAGCCCCTGCGCCTGCTGCGCGACGACCTGCGCCTGGGCCTGCTCCTGCTCGGCGTGGTGGTGCTGGGCGTGGTTATCGGCTTTTTCAGCTCGGCCCGCGCCGTGCATAAGTACCTCAAAATGTCGCTCGACGACCTGTATTAGCATATAAAACGGTCATGCAGAGCGCAGCGAAGCATCTTTACCGCTTCGTTGCTTCGTCGGAAATTACTTGCGCAGTAAAAATACTCCGCTGCGCTCTGCATGACCGTTCTTCCTTTTTCTCGACTGAAACCTGCTGATTTTATGACTCCCAATACCCCCACGTTTCACTTCGCCTTCGGCCCCCGCAACTACCGCCTGATGTGGCTTGGCCTGGCCCTGCTAGCGGCCGGCTTCGTTACCATGATGTTTGGCGACAAGGCCAATTACGGCGAAGACTTTGTCGGCATCACGCTGGGGCCGCTGCTGCTCATTGCTGGTTTTGGGGTTGAGTTTGCCGCCATTCTGGTGCGCGATAAAACGCTGGCGGCTGCGGCCCCGGCAACTGCCGCCCCGGCCGGTTTCGCCACCGAAAACGCCGCCTCCGCTACTCCGCCCGTTGCTGCCCCGGCCTACAAGCGCCTTTAATTAATGGTTAATGATTAACGGTTAATGGTCAATGTCGAGCGCTTTTCTTCTCATCATCAGCCAGTAATAATTAACCGTTAACCATTAATCATTACTCATTAACTGTTAAAAATGACCTACTGGCACGCGCTGCTCCTCGCCATCGTGGAGGGCCTCACTGAGTTTTTGCCCGTATCCAGCACCGGGCACATGATTATTGCCTCGGCCCTGCTGGGCATTCAAATGACTCCTTTCGCCAAGCTTTATTTGGTGGTTATTCAGCTGGGGGCCATTCTGTCGGTGCTGGCGGTGTACTGGAAGCGGTTTTTCCAGAGTTTCGATTTTTACCTGAAGCTGTTCGTAGCCTTCCTGCCCATTGTGGTGGTGGGGCTACTCTTGAAAAAGCACATCGATGCCCTGCTCGAATCCGTGACGACCGTGGCCCTGATGCTACTGCTGGGCGGCATTGTGCTGCTGTTCATCGACCGTTGGTTTCCGCAGGAAGACTCCAATGCGGGCGGCCACCCAGTCACGAACCCCAGCTTTAAGGAAGCGCTGCTGATTGGCCTGTTTCAGTGCCTGGCGGTGGTGCCGGGCGTGAGCCGGTCGGCAGCCACCATTATCGGCGGCCTCACCCAGAAGCTCACACGCCGGGCGGCGGCCGAGTTTGCCTTTTTCCTGGCCATGCCCACCATGGCGGCGGCGGCGGTGAAAGACCTCTACGATTATTTCAAGGAAGCCAAAGCCCAGGGCATCGACCTGGGGCATTTGTTCACGGCCGAGCAGGCTAAAATGCTGGTTCTGGGCAACGTCGTGGCCTTTGTGGTGGCGCTGCTGGCTATCCGTTTGTTCGTGGGTTTCGTATCAAAATACGGCTTTCGGGCGTTTGGTATCTACCGCATCATTGCGGGCGGGGTGCTGCTGCTGCTCATTGGATTAGGCATTAACCTGCAACTGGTATGAATGAGAAAAAAGCTGTTAGCTCTCAGCTGTTAGCTGTTAGCCCAACCTCGGACACTGCTGCTATCAGCCAGCAGCTATCAGCCAATAGCCTGGAGCAAGGGGTAGTGCTGCTGCTCGACAAGCCCCTGACGTGGACTTCGTTCGACGTGGTGCGCAAGGTGAAAAATGCCCTGCGCATCAAGAAAATTGGCCACGCCGGCACCCTCGACCCCTTGGCCACCGGCCTGCTCATCCTCTGCACGGGCCGCAAAACCAAAGAAATCGACCTTATTCAGGCCCAGGAAAAGGAGTACACCGGCACCTTCCGCCTCGGCGAAACCACGCCCAGCTTCGACCTCGAAACCGCCGTGGACCTGGTCCGCCCCTACGCCCACCTCACCGACGAAGAAATCACGGCCGCCACGCGGCCCTTCATCGGCACCATTCAGCAAACGCCGCCGCTGTTTTCGGCCGTGAAAATTGACGGCCAGCGCGCCTACGAACTTGCCCGCCAGGGCAAAGAGGCCGAAATCAAGCCGAAGACCGTAGAAGTTAAAACCTTCGAAATCACACGCATCGCGCTGCCCGAAGTCGACTTTCGGGTGGTGTGCTCGAAGGGTACGTACATCCGCAGCCTGGCCCGCGACCTGGGCGTGGCCCTCGGCTGCGGGGCGCACCTCACGCGGCTGGTCCGCACCCGCATCGGCGAGTATCGGGTCGAGGACGCGTTTTCGCTGGAGGCCATTGAGGCCCTGCGCCCGCCGCGCCCCGAAGACGAGCCCCCGCGCCGCGCCCGCATCGAACGCCCCCGCACGGCTCCGAACCGCGCCGGCCTGCAATACTTTGCCGCCTTACAGGCCGATGCCCTGGCGGCTAAGGAGCACGAGCATCCAACTGCGGCAGCGGCCCCACTGCCTGACGTAACGCCTGAGTAAACCGGGATACGCGTCCACGGTACGGCGGCTCAGCACCTCGGCATTACCTTCGCGGCGCTACTTTTTCATTCCATTTCGCTTAACCGGCGCACTATGCACGTCATCCGCGACCCGGCCCAGTTTCCTTTCCTTGGCAATGCCGTCGTCACGAGCGGCACGTTCGACGGTGTGCATGTGGGGCACCAGCGCATTCTGGGACGGCTGCGCGAGGTGGCGCAGGCCAGTGGCGGGCCGGCGGTGGTCATCACCTACTGGCCGCACCCGCGGCTGGTACTCGGCCCGCCCCCGTCGCACCCCGAGCTGCTGGAATTACAGCTGCTGAACATATTGGATGAGCGCATTGCCCGCCTGGCCAGCTTTGGGGTTGACTACCTGCTGATTATACCCTTCACCAAGGATTTCGCACAGTGGACTTCGGAGGAATACATCCAGAAACTGCTACTGCAAACCGTGGGCGCGAAGCAGCTGGTGATTGGCTACGACCACCGCTTCGGCAAAAACCGCGAGGGCGGCTTCGACTACCTCCGCCAAAATGCTAACCGCTACGGCTTTGCGGTGGAAGAAATTCCGCGTGAGGACGTGGATGCCGTGGGCGTGAGCAGCACCCGCATTCGCCAGGCGTTGCGCCAGGGCGACATCGCCACCGCCAACCGCTACCTCGGCTACCACTACCCGCTCACCGGCACCGTGGTGCATGGCCAGAAGCTGGGCCGCACGATAGGCTACCCCACTGCCAACCTCGCCCCCACCGAGCCGTTGAAGCTGGTGCCCGCACGCGGCATTTACGCCGTGTGGGCCGTCACGGCGGCTGGCACTCGCCACCCGTCCATGCTCAGCATCGGCGTGCGGCCCACGATTGGGAATGACTTGGCCCAGACCATTGAGGTGAATCTGCTGGATTTCAGCGGTGATTTATACGACCAGGAGCTGACGCTGGAATTTGTGGCCTGGCTGCGGGCCGAAGAAAAATACGATGGGCTGGACGCGCTAACGGCTCAACTGGCGTTGGATGCGAAGAATACGCGAGCGGCGCTGGCGTAGCCTTTCTATTCATTCACCTTATCACGCTTATAATGAGGTTATTGAAATTATTATTAGTATTCGGCTACTGGTTGGGAGCTTTGAGCGCGGCGCAGGCCCAAAGCAAGATTACCGGCGTGGCGCTCGACTCCGTCACGCACGAGCCGCTGGCCTTTGCCAGCGTGTTTCTGGCCAATACCACGCTGGGCGCGACCACCACTGAGAAGGGTGAGTTTGAGTTTCCACGCGTACCAAAGGGCACTTACGACATCGTGGGCTCCTACGTGGGCTACCGGCTGGGCAAGCAGAGTATTACGGTCGAAACCACTCCGCTGAAGCTCACCATCAGCCTGGCCCCCACCGGCAACCAGCTGGATGAGGTAGTGGTGCAGCCCGAACCCAACAAGCCCGAGGAGTACCGCAAATTCACCGAGCTGTTCCTGGGTGGCAGCACATTTTCGGAGCAGTGCCACATCAGCAACCCCAACGACGTGCGGGTACTGCGCGACGACTCGACCCAGGAGCTGTCGGCTCGCACCAAGGAGTTTCTGCAAATCGACAACGACGCGCTGGGCTACCGCCTGAAATACTACGGTTTGTACTTCTCCTTCGACCCCGACGCGGGCTCGATTACTTACTACGGTCAACCGGTGTTTGATGAGTTGAAGCCCCGCGACGAGGCCCAGCGCCGGCTGTGGGCGGCCAACCGCCTCACGGCCTACACGGGCTCGTTCATGCACTTTTTGCGCTGCTTCTACACCAACCGCCTGGCGGCCGGCAGCTTCCTGGCCCAGCAAATCAAAGTGACCCCCAACCCGCGCTACGAGCGGGCCCAGCAGCAACGCGAGGCCCTGCTAAAAGCCGGCGCGGCCGGGGCTTACTCGCCCGCCGAGAAGGATTCGCTGCGCCACTGGAGCCGCGAGCTGCCCGAGCTTACCATCCTCTACCCCGAGCCCCGACCCATTGATAGCCTGCGCCGGGTGGGCCCCAACGGCCGCATGTATCTGCGCTTTACAGGCCAGCTGCAAGTGGCCCACTTCGGCGAAGTGCCCGACCCGCGCTTCCGGCAACCCATGAACACGTTGGGCTATTCGCGCACGCCGTTTCCGCCGCTGCGGCAGGTGTCGCGCCTGCAGCTGGCCGACGGCGAAGCTGAGATTCAGGCCGACGGCTCGCTGCGCAACCCCCTCGAAGTGGCCATTGGCGGCTACTGGGGCTTCGAGAAAATCGGCGAGTTTCTGCCCTACGACTACGTGCCCACGGGTATGCCCGCGCCGGCACAAGCACCGGCACCCGTACCGCGGCCGGTGCGCCGGCGCTAGCTGCCGGCCAAGCCCGCGCCGTGATGTAATTTTCGGCCCCAACCGCGGCCCGGCTCCGCCCAAATCCCACCCATGATAGACAAAACCGTTCCCAACGTCGAGGCTGCCCTGCAGGGCCTGGCCGATGGCATGACCCTGATGCTCGGCGGCTTCGGCCTCTGCGGCATTCCCGAAAACTCGATTCAGGAAATCCTGCGCCTCGGCGTTCAGCACCTGACCTGCATCAGCAACAACGCCGGCGTTGATGATTTCGGCATCGGCCGGCTGCTGCAAACCAAACAGGTTCGTAAGATGATTTCGAGCTACGTGGGCGAAAACGCCGAGTTCGAGCGCCAGCTGCTCAGCGGTGAGCTGGAAGTGGAATTGATTCCGCAGGGCACCCTGGCCGAGCGCTGCCGGGCGGGCGGCGCGGGCATCCCGGCCTTCTTTACCCCGGCCGGCTACGGCACCGAGGTGGGCGAAGGCAAGGAGAGCCGCGAGTTCAACGGCAAAATGTACCTCCTGGAAACCGGCCTCATCGCCGACTTCGCCTTCGTGAAAGCCTGGAAGGGCGACACCGCCGGTAACCTCATTTACAAAGGCACGGCCCGCAACTTCAACCCGATGATGGCCACGGCCGGCAAAATCACGGTGGCCGAAGTGGAGGAGCTGGTGCCCGCCGGCGAGCTCGACCCCAACCAGATTCATACGCCGGGCATTTTCGTGCAGCGCATTTACCAGGGCCAGCACTACGAGAAACGCATCGAGCAGCGCACCGTTCGCCAGTCGTAATTATAAAAAAAAGCACGTCATGCTGAGCGCAGCCGAAGCATGACGACCAAAATTCCCACAAAATCATGCTTGACAAACACGGCATCGCCCGGCGCATCGCCCAGGAAGTAAAAGACGGCTCCTACGTCAACCTCGGCATCGGCATTCCCACGCTGGTGGCCAACTACCTGCCGGCCGGCATCAACGTCGAGTTGCAGTCGGAAAACGGCCTGCTCGGCATGGGGCCATTTCCTACTGAAGACCAGGTCGACCCCGACCTCATCAACGCCGGCAAGCAGACGGTAACCACGCTGCCCGGCTCCAGCCTCTTCTCCTCGGCCGACTCGTTCGGTATGATTCGCGGCGAGCATGTCGATTTGACCATTCTCGGGGCGATGGAAGTATCCGAGCGTGGCGACATTGCCAACTGGAAAATTCCCGGCAAAATGGTGAAAGGCATGGGCGGGGCAATGGACCTGGTGGCCTCCGCCAAGAATATCATCGTGGCCATGCAGCACGTGGCCAAGGATGGCTCCAGCAAGCTGCTCGCCGACTGCTCGCTGCCCATTACGGGCCTAAACTGCGTGAAGAAAATCGTGACCGAACTGGCCGTGCTCGACGTGACTCCGGACGGCTTCGTGCTGCGCGAGCGGGCACCGGGCGTAACCGTGGAGCAGATTAAAGCCGCCACCGCCGGCAAGCTGGTCGTGCCGGAGGGCGAAGTGCCAGAAATGCAGGGCGTAGCATAAGCATAGCTTATCTTCGTAGCCACCCTTTGCGACGATTTTATGCGCCAACTATTACCCCTTCTGCTGCTAACGGCCACGCCCGCGCTGGCCCAGACTTCGCCGGTTATTGACCGGACCGACATGCCGGCCCCGACCACCGGCGTTGATACGCTGCGGCTGAGCGTGGCCAGCCCGGTGCTGCCCGTCAGCGCCCCACCCCTGAGCCGGCGCGGGGCCAACCAAACCTGGAACTACGCCAGCCTGACTCCCGCTTCGCAGCGCATGGAACAGTTCGTAACGGTGAGCAGCGTGACGGCGACTTCGCTGCTGTATGCGCTGACTTTTGGGGCCTTCGGCGGCGTGAACCGGGCCACCGTGGCCGCGCCCCAGGCGCTGCCGCTGCCTACCGGCCTGCCGCTGACGGACACGTACCAGTTTTTTGCAACCTCGGCGGCCACGGCGGCCGTGCAGGACTTCCGCTCGGTGGGCTTTGGGGGCTCGCTGGGGGGTACGGCGGTGCCGGTTACGTATGGCAGTCAGGCCCAGCAGGACGTTATCTACCGCTTCCCGCTGAGCTTCGCCAGTCCGGCCGATTCCAGCAATTCGTTCTTTTCCACGCCGGCGGCCGTGGCTACGGTGGGCTACCTCAGCCAGAAGCGGAAGCGCGTGAACCGGCCCGATGCCTGGGGCACGCTCGTCACGCCATTCGGCTCCTTCGCGACGGTGCGGGTAGTTACCAAGCTCATCGACCACGACAGTGTGGCGCTGGGCGGCGCACCGGGCCAGGGCTTCGACGTGCCCCTTGCCCGCGAGTATAAGTGGCTGGCCAAGGGCATTCATGTGCCGGTGCTCACCATCACGACCCGCATGCTGGCCGGCCAGGAAACCATAACCGGCGTGGAGTACCGCGACAGCTACCGCCGCATTGTGCGGCTGGGCACCCGCGATGCCGCTACCGAGGCTGCGCTGACGGCCTTTCCCAATCCGTCGGCCGTGGGCAGCCCGCTTATGCTGAGTGTGCCGGTGGGCAGTGGGCCGTTCACGGTGTCGGCCACCGATGCGGTGGGCAAGCTGTTGTTTCGGCGCAGCTTTGGCGGGGGCACGGGCAGCGTTATCCTTGCAGCCGAGGCCTTTGGCCGCTTCCGGGGCGTGGTGCTGCTGACGGTGCAAACCGGCCAGGGCATTGCCACGCGCCGGGTGGTGCGGGAGTAATTTCTACGGTTTTTCGCACCGTTCTACCTGTTTTCTCGTTTGAGTACCCGCTGGCGATTACCGTCAGCGGGTTTTTTTACGGGTAATTTTGTGGCCGTCGCGGCGGGTCCGTTTCCTCCGCCTTTCTGCCGGCCCGTTCTTTCAACAATTTCGATTTCAGTTTTATGGCTATTTCTTCCAACGGCAAATCTGCCGCCGCTCCTGCTGCCAACGGCAAAGCCGTGCCCGGCGGGGCCCACGCCAAAAAGGTGGGCAAGCCGGCTCCCGTCGAGCGCCTGACCCCTACCGCCGTGCCGGCCCACAAGCTGGTTCTCCGAACTCTCCGCCGCTCCGATTTCAAGGCCATCAAAGACATCATGGACCAGGTGTATTCCAACATGGAAGGCGCGTGGTCGGCCGACGAGTTCAGCGCCCTGATTCGCAAGTTTCCGGATGGCCAGATTGGCATTGAGGACAACGGCCGGCTGGTGGCGGCTGCCCTGGCCATCATCGTGGATTACAACAAATTTGGCGACAAGCACACCTACGCCAAAATAACAGGCAACGGCAAGTTCGACACCCACGATGCGGACGGCGACACGCTCTATGGCGTGGACGTGTTCGTGGACCCCGAGTACCGCAGCCTGCGCCTGGGCCGCCGCCTCTACGATGCCCGCAAGGAGCTGTGCGAGAACCTGAACCTGCGGGCCATGGTGGCCGG
>JAYULN010000519.1:0-9360 GCA_043763525.1 Hymenobacter sp. | reverse complement strand
GCGTTTTCAACTCGTCGAAGGCCTGGTTGACGAGCTGGGCCATCTGCCCGTGCAGGCCTTCGCCGCGCACGCGGGTACTGAGCTTGATGAAAAAGCCGGTCTTGTCCAGTTCCCGCAGCATCCGGTCGGCAATCACTTCGGCGGAAACGGTTTTGCCCGTGCCCGCATCGCCTTCCAAGATGATGAGCGGGTAGCGGTCCTTGATGGATTGCAGAATGGGCAGGGAACCCTGGTGGTGGTGCTGGCTCCAAGCTTCGAGCCCTTCCGGGTCCAGCAACAGCTTCAGGTTCGAATAAATGCGCTCAAAACGCTTGTTAAAGCCGATAAGCGACGCGGCGCGGGCTTGCAGCGCGGCGTTGGGCAGTTCGACGGTGCTGTCAAAAATGGCGGTGGACATTAGCTAAAGTTTCGTTTGGTTAATTCATAGCCCTTGCTGGCGTACAGCTGGGCATTCTCGGATTGCAGGCCCGGGTAGGAGTTATCAATGGCTGCGGCTGACCAGGAATTTTTGAGGGTCAGCTCGAAGGTTTGTCGCTGGACGGGCGCGAGGTTGTTCCACTTGGGCGTGTAGCTGAGCAAGACGGTCAGCGTCGTACCCGCCTGGTTGGGCCACGGGTTGTTGCCCGCGCGCGCGCCGGTGGGCGCGCTGCCGCTTTCGTTAACGGTGTAGCTTGCGGCCCGGACCGGGTTGTCGGCCGCATCGAGCAGGATGATGTCGGCCCGTTGCAAGTAATAGGCTTCGGCCAGTTGCAGCACGTCGTAGACTACTTTGTCGACGGTGGCGGCGTCCCATTTGCCCGTGCGCGTGGCAATCATGCGCAGGTCCGCCTCGAAGTTTTCGAACGTTTTTCGAACGTCCACCACGGTGTACGTGGCGGTTTGGGTGGTGGTGTTATACGACATGGGGCTTAAGCATCAAGGGTAAAGCTGGGACCAAAAACACGCTTCCATTCTTCCATGGTGGCCCCCATGTCCCGCCGGGACTGCGCAATGTTCAGGCTGTCGAACGCATCGTTGGCTTCCCGCACCACCTCGGCCCACGCGTCTTTTGACATTTTGGTGGCGGTGTTATTCTCGTTGTTGGTCGGGTCGGCCACGAACACCGGGAAATCCGTTGCGGTGGGGGCAGCGTGCAGAGCGCCGCGAAAGGTAATGATGGGAAAATCTGGGTCGCTCACGAAGCGGAAAAAGCGAATGATGCCGCGCTCGATGTCGGATTCCCGGCCCTCGTGCTCCTCCAGGTGGGCGACAATCAGCTCAATCATGAAAGAGGTCAGCTCCGGCTTGAGCTCCTTGTAGTTGCGCCACCACTTCAGCGCCCGCACAATGCCGGTATAGGACGCGTTGGCATCACGCACGCTTTTCGCCCCGTCCAATTGGCGGTCCACGCTGGTGATGTAGCGGCCCCCACCGCCCCGTTCGGGCTGCCACACGTAGTCAACCGGCTTCGGCAGGGGAACGACCGGAACGATGTCGACGTGCAGGCCCGTCTTGGCAAACTTGATGGTGATGGCCTTGGATTTGCCTTCCGCCTCTACGTCGCCGTCGTCGCCTTTTGTGGGATAAATTTCCCGCAGGTATTGCACCACGAAGTCGTGCAACTTGGTGACGTCCTCCTTGAATGAGTCGTCACCTTCCACGAATAAAACCAGGTCCACGTCGATGGGGTGGTCGCCCGAAGCGCGCAACACGGTGCGCTTTTTCCACGAGCCAGCGATAATGGAGCGGGTGACGCGGACCCCCGTTTCGCCGTCATTCTTAATCTTGGCTTCCAGCTTGTCGCGCAGGTTGGCCAATTGCGTGCGGTACTTGGGCATGTCGCTGCTTTGCAGCTTGATGCGGTTGATGAAATTGGTGAGTTGGGGATTTGTGAGAATCATGAGCGGAACGGTTGGAAAGTGGCGACGGAAGGCGCGGCGGCGGGATGGCGCGAATACATAGCCGCGTGGGAGTGAGCAAACGGCCCGCGGGCTATTTCACCCGGTAGGCTTTGTTGAATAGAGTGTTCGTGTGCTCCCCAATCGAGAAAGGCTTCGCGTTACCGGAGGTGTAGCCCAGTTTGCAAATGGCGTTTTCGTCGGCCCATTGGAAATCACTCGACGGGGTGGCCGCCAGCTGCCGGATTTCCTCCAGCTGCTTGGGGCTGGGAAGCAGTTCGTACACTTCGTGCACGAGCATTTCCTGGCACCCGTAATGCTCGGAGTAGTGCAGGTAGTATGGATTCTGGTGCAGAAACCGGTAGTTCACGTGGGGGAACACGGCGCTGCTCAACACCTTCGGCTGAACGAGTTCCTCGCAGAATTCCCGCCAGTGAGAAATTTCCCGGTCTTCCTTCGACTCAAACCATTTGATGAAAGCCGCCAAGTGCTTGCCCTTGACCCGAACCCGTAAGTCCAGGCGCGTGGTGTCGCAGATAGGAATCTCCTTGTCATCCAAGACTTCCAACTGGTTGAGCTTTTCGACCGAATCCCGCAGGCGCTTGTACACGCCGCCCACGGGTTGGAATTGACCGGGAACGTTGCGGCTCCGGACCAGGAGGTAGCGGCCGTCGACGTAAATCTTAAAGAGGTAGGCGACGGAGACGCGGATGTAGGTGTTGTGGTACCCCACCTGCGCCACTAGGCAGGTCCAGAGTTTGCCCCGCAGTTCCGTGAAGCTGGTAATGGCCATGCCCAGGATGGCCCCGATGGCCCCAATGGCCAGGTTCGACAGCAAGTTGTACGTTTTGGCCGACAGATAGGGCTCCCCGTATAGCGTAAACACGACGAGGCCGAGCAGGACGAGTAGGTAATAGAAATTTAAAAACATGGAGCGGAAGTTTGGTGGAGAGGATGGCCCTTCCCGCGGGAAAAGCTGAGCTTCCTGCGCGGTCTAAAAAGGTCCCTGATAAGGGCTGCGGCAGTAGGCCGCAGCCGTGTTGTCTTAGCGCAAGCTGCGCAGGAAAGGCGCCTGCCGGGAGGCGATGGTGCGAGGCGTCGGATGGTCCGTGCCTCCCCCTTGCCAGTGGTCGGTTGCCAGCCAATCTTCGAAGTAGAAGAGCCACAGGTGGGCCCAGGGCAAGATGGTGCGCGAAAGCCGTTGGCGAGGCGTCCACTCGTGAAGGGTGGGCGTGAACAAACACAACGTGCCGGTCTGTTGGCAGTACAAGTGCGGAATCACCCGTTCCTCCGCCAGGGCCCGCAGGGACGGATGCAGGACGCGCGTGATGGGCAGGTGCTGCGGCGACGGATAACTGACGCGCGTGAGGTAGGCCCGGCTCAACGGGCTCGGGGAGAGTTCCCCGGTCCAGGTTAAGCCGGTTTTCGTCAGGCGCGTCTCACCCTCGGGCCAGTCAACCCGCAAGGCGGCCATCTGCTGCGGCAGCGACAGGGGCGTCAAGCGTAGCGGTCCCACGGTCAGCTGCCAAAAAAGTGGTTGGGCGGCACCGCCAGGGCGGGTGCGGCGCTACGCGCCGGACTGTTGACGACGACCTGCTGCTGGTCGCGCGCTTGGTTGAAGCGCTGCACTTGCTGGCTGAAGACCCGGTCTGTTTCCGCAGAGCCTAAGCTGTTGCGTAATGCTTTCTGTACTTCGTCGCGGCCGCGCACCTGCTCCAAATGGCGCAAATCCTGCAGCACCGCCTGGTGCCAGTGGGTGAACACCTCGTAGTACTGCGGGTGGTCCTTCCATTTATCCGCAAAGTTCTCCCCGGTGGTCGTGGGGTTATCGATGCGGTAAAGAGGACGATAGGCTGCCGTCCGGTCAACGGCGATAAACCGGGGCATTAACGCGACAATGGCATTGAGGACGTCAAATTCCGATTCGTATTCGGCCACGGCCACGGCCTGCCGGTACGCATGCGCGGCCAGGGTCGTGATGACAATGGAGATGGGCGCGTAAGCCGCGGCGGCGGCGTGGCGTTCGCAATACAAGTCCCGGTGCCGCTTCATGAACTGAATCGTTCGCCTCAGTACGCCGCGAACCGCCCGTTGGTCCGGAACCGGTTCGGTGGAGCTGAAGGTGACGTGGCGGGTTCTCCAGCGCCTTTTCGAGCGTCCGGAACCGGGGCTGCAGCGCCGCAATCGGCGCAAACCACTCCACGTAGCCCTTGGGATGCGAGGCCTGCCAGGCCGCAACGCCCCGGTCCGGTACGTAAAGCCCCTGCTGCACGCAAGACGGATTAAAGACCGCGGGGGTGATGTCCAGGTGAAATTCGTTGGCGTAGCAAATCCGCACACACCGGTTTTTGGGCTCCACCATGGCGTGGTACGTCCCGTGTGTGACCAAGCGCTGGTAAACCCAATCGTAGATTTGGCGCTGGGACTGGCGCTGGTGGTGGGCCCAGGGGAGCAGGCAAATGAAATCTAGGTCGTGCTCGTCGCCATACAAGGGCTTGACGGTGGTTCCCAAGGCGAAAGAGCCCTGCGCAAACATCTGGGGCGAAAAAGGCTGCAGCACGGGGCATCCGTGCAGCACCGCGCTCACGGCTTGGTATTTGTTTTCGGCGTCCAGGTACCGGGTTTCGGATAATTCCAGCTCCTGACCCATGCGGTCAAGCCAGCCGAACAGTTCCTGCTTGCGCAAGAAGTCTTGCGCGAGGGTATCGGGAGGAAAAAAGGGGTGTTGTGCTAACGCAGTCATAAGCGAGGTGTTCAAGTGAAAAAAGCCCAGTTCCGCGCGCAGCCCCTCGCGGAGCGAGAAAGAAACTGCGCGCCTTTTCTCTTTGACTGCTAGAACACGGCCGTGCGCAATCGCTGCGGCTCAGCGGCCGGGGCAATCGAAAAGCCTGCGTGTTCCGCCGCCCCGCGAACGCGGATGGCAGCAGGGGCAAGGCCCGCAGGCAACCAAAAAGAAGGAGGTGGTGATTTTAACGGCTTGGCCGGTTGGGCCAAGCACGCCGTGCAGAGGCTTGGCCGGGGATGAGGCACAAGAGGGACTGCCCACGCAAAAAAAGCAGTGGGGGGCAATGCACTGGGCCAGGCACGAGAACACATGCTTGCAGGGCAGCGGGAACCCGCTACCTTTGTTTTCTCGTTTCGTTCACGGTAGGAGTGCGCGGCTGGGGGGACTATTCCCAGCACCAGTAAGGAAGGCGCCAACCAATTTTTACTGCATTTCCACCATGCCGGCCCCCACTGACCAGTGCGGGCCGGTTCATTTTTACGGGTATGTAGTCACGACGGGTACGGGGGGGAAGAGATGGATGAGCCGATGTGTAATCGGCCGTTCATCGGTGGGAAATAAACATGGTAGCGGCGCCATCGCCAAAACCGAGTGATTGCATAAACAAGCGAAAATCCTCGCCATTGAGGTGCAGCATGTCTTTGACTTCGGTCGGGGACATGTCCAACTCCTCTAAATGGCACCGCATCATTTCCCGCAGCAGCTGCGGCTGCTCCACGAAGCCGTGCTTGAGCAAATCCACCGGCTCTTTCTTGCGGTACGGGGACAACTGAATCAACAAGCTCCGGTACCGGTCGTCGCTGAGCAGCTTCAATTGCTTGGCACGCACGACGATGGCCGACATGGAAGAACCCCACTTGGCTTTCAGCGGCATCAAGCTCGCGTATTGCAAGTTGATGAGCTGGTCGTGGATGTCGTGGCTGGGCATTAAAAATTCCGCCGCGAACTGGTGGGCTTCCTGTTCTCGCTCTTCCCCCGGCAAGCAATCCGAATGCATGACCAAGTGCCCGAGCTCGTGCGCTAGGCTGAAGCGCAGGCGGTCCAGGCTCATCTCCCGGTTGATGTACACCACGGGCATTCCCCGGTTGGTGAAAAAGCTGTAGCCGTCCACGTTCTCGTTGGCCATCCAAGTTTTGGCGACCACGATTTTATGGTTTTCCAGCAGCAGGGTCAGGTTGCGAATCGGCCCGTTGGGCACGCGCCACTTCGCGCGTAACCGCCGAGCTAGGTCTTGGGGCGTGGCGGTGGAGAGAACATCGTCTAAAAAATCCGGCACCGCAATGCCATCTTCCGGCTCAATGGCCTCCTGTAGCCGATTAATCCACCCCCCCAGCAACCGAAAATGCGATTCCAGTTGCGTGCGGGGCACGGCTTTCAAAGCGGCGCGCTTCCGGTAGTGCCCCTGAACCGGGGGCAGGTAGGAGTCCATGCCGTCTTGGTAGAAAAAGCTGACGGGGTAGTTAAGCGTGTGCGAGAGCAAAGCAATATCTTCCGCATCGGGTTCGCGCAGGTTGTGCTCCCACTGCGAAACCGCGGCTTGCGTGCGGTTAATGGCAACCGCTAAGTCTTTTTGGGTAAGACCGCGTGATGACCTGGCTAATTCCAGCATTTGGTAATTGAACCGAGTCTGCATGAGTAGTTATCCTTTCTTTTGTCTTTTTTCGGCGGCCGCCGGCTGCGTCCGCTTTTTGGGTACAAACTTGATGGCCAGGCCATCGGCGGCGGCGGGCGCGGGCTGCTTTGCGGGCAGCATGCTGAGCTTGGGGTGGTGCGTTGCCGTTTGGCGCATCACATCAAACTGCTCAGCCAGCGCGCCGCGAACGTAAAACAGCGCGTGAAAACCGACCAGGGTGGCGTTGCCACGGTCGGAAATGTGCTGCAGAATGATGCTGGGTAAATTTTCCAAGTCGCCGTATAGCTCTCCTTGCACGATGGCTTTCTGGCGTTTCGACACGGCTTTGAAACCGGCCTTGGAATTGCCTTTGTAGAAGTGGAACTGGCAAACGCCCTTCTTGATGAGAATGAACGTCATCGCACTCTTCTTCACCTCCCACGCCTCGTTCCCTGCAAATGCCTCGGCCATCATGCCCCAAATGCGAGGAAATAAGCAAGAAGAGTAAATGGCCCGGAAATGGGGAATGTACAAATCGGTGCCTTCGACTTCGAGCGTAATGGCCATGGCTTTTTCCAGGGCAGTAATGATTTCCTGCAGTTCCTCCAGGGGAACTTGGCGGCGAAAATCAGTGAGGGTGATGGCGGGGCGTAAAGCAGGGTTCATGCAGGGAAATTAATTACATGCTTCAAATGTATGTAAAAAATATAACACCCATTATAACGGATAAAAATAAAGTCTTAAGTCATTGATTGCCAGATAATATTTTTTACCCTCATTTCAGTGGCATTGAAACGAGGTACAAATACTGCGCAGGTTGAACAGTCTGCATGCGCGTCAAAACGACCTTCCCAACCAGCGGCTACGTTTCGCTGGGCCCACACAGCCGCTGCGGCCTAAAGGTGGCGTCTCGCTAGGTAGTCGTTGAATGGGTGGCTCTTATTCTGTTTATCACCTTCCACTCCCACGGCCAGTTCGTTGGCGAAAAACAGGTGGCCCCGGCTCAGGCGGGTGATGGTGTACGTTGGAATACCGCACGCCGTCAGCGCGGCAACATTGCTTAAGCGCGTGGGGATAAGGCGGCCCGAGTCGCTGAAAACCAAGCAACTGTCCCCGGCCTGCAGTTGGTGGGCGGCCCGGGTCGCGTAGCGGGCCGTGGTCAGGGCCGGCACCAACGACGCCCAGCCCACGTTGTTTACCCAAAACGGGTGGTCGGCGGTCGCTGTTACGGTGCGGCCATCGGCAAACGAGAGGTGCCAGAGCGAGTCGTGGACGACAGTGGCTAGGGCCTTCACCCGTGCGGTGTCGAGGGCCCTCGTGACTGGATTCCACCCTAACACCGCCTGGCCCACCCGCAACTCGCTGATGGGGCAGGTAGCGCCGTTAAGCAGGCTGATGCGGGTATCGGCTGGAAAACACCGGCCACACCCCTTCGGGAGATGGTATTTAACCAACCGGAAAGGCGTTACTTTTTCAAAGGCCAACCCGATAGGTTTGGTTCGTCGATTCACCCAGCGGCCGAATTTTTGCGGGAAAGGCCAATGAGCCATGATGATTGCTTCATTCTCGTACGGTGCCGTCGCGGACTGCGCTTGCGGGAAGGCCGCCATGGTCAGCAAGCCGCTCAATCCCAAAGGCATCAGCACTGTTCTCATACCCGCAAGTTACCACCATTCTTAAATCGCCTAATGGTCCCAAAACGGTGGTCCAAGTAATAGGATGCTAATTGGGCGCAATCCGAATTATATTTGGATATCTTCAGTCAGAACAAAACGCATAACTTCCTTGGTAAAACCTTCTGCAAGATTCAATGAAACAAAACAGAAGGTCATACTACAACGAAAAATGGTTTACGTTCTCTAATGCTGTCCAAGCACGGGATAACCACACCTGCTTAAAATGTGGAAGAACAAGCGAAGAGGCAACGTTACAAACGCACCATAGATTATATAAAAAGGGTCTTGAGCCATGGGAATACCCCATGAGTGATTGCCTTACTTTATGCAAGGGCTGCCATGCCAGAGAGCATAATCTAATTGAGCCCGATAAAGGCTGGACACTAATCTCGATTGATGACTTAGGCGGATTACATGGCGTTTGCGAGCGAAAAGGCTGCGGAGCGGAACTTAGATATGCCCACGTTACATACCATCCACAGTGGGGATACAAATCAGTCGGTAGCTTTTGTGTTGAACATCTTACGCAAGCAGACCAGTATTTAAGCCAAGAGGTAGTAAAAATCCTTAAGAAAATAAGTGAATTCATAGATAATTCTACTTGGGAATCAGGCAAAACGAAAAACTCAAAAGAGTTTGTTTTTACTACTCATGCTTATCATCAGATTAGAATCTATGGCAAGGATTCTTATTATTCATTCCAAGTCGCCTTGAAACAAAAAGGCGAAAAATGGTTTGAGTTTGGAGAGTTTATCCAAGCGAGAAATAAAAATTTAGACCAGGTAAAGGAAATGGCATTCATTGTACTCAAAGGTTTATTGGCAGACAGTGAAAGAGAAAAGAAATTGCTAAGAAATATTTACAAGAAAATCAGATAAGATTATTGAGTCGGCTCTGGAAGTCAAGTAGTCAGTATATTAGACTTGTTGCAGCGGCATGCGCGATGAGTATTATGGATATTTGGGCATGAAAATCTCCATTCAAGACTTAAAAACGCCTCGTCAATGGCGTTCCGCGTTGGGGTGTGATGCGCATCATTTCGAGCAGCTTCTGGTCGTGTTTCGGCGCGCCTACGCGTCATTGCACGAGATGCAACTCGCTGAACGCATGGTTATTCACCCCGATGGAACGCGCATGAAGGATGAGAAGGATTTGCTTTTCTTTACCCTATTCAGTTGCAAATCAGGGCTGACTTATGACGTACTCGGGTTGGTCTGTGGCCTGGACGGGGCCACAGCCAAGCGCCGGCAGGACGAGGGATTGGTCGTGCTGCGCGAAGCGCTTCGGCTGGCGGATTGTTTGCCGGAACGTGAATTTCAATCACCGGCCGAATTACAGCGTTATTTCTCCAAAAGACGGGCCGTGCTGGTCGATGCCACCGAATTTGCCACGCAACGTCCGCAGGAAAAA
>JAYULN010000518.1:0-9363 GCA_043763525.1 Hymenobacter sp. | reverse complement strand
ACCGCCGGTAGTTTTAGTAGAGCAACCGCCGTGGAATCAACGGCTAGCTCCAAGCGCTTTTGGGTGGTCATGTTGATGGGAGTTAAGTCATCCTTCTGCTCTCCCAAGACGGAGGAACTGGCCCCGGAGGGAGACATGAAATCGAACGCCCCAACTTTGCGGAGCTTGAAATGTCCTAATTCGTGCATCAGCATTAAGCTAACCACCGCTTTTTCGTCCGTGGTTACATCCAGGCCCGTTGCTTTCAAATAGGCTTCAATGGCGCGGGGATTGAGCAGAATGTAGCGTTCCGGCACATTGGAATAAGCCGTGGAAGCGAGTTGCTGGCCGGTAGAGAAGCAGGGAATCACCAAGATGGCACTGGTATCGGCAGGAGCGTAATTGGCGGCCAGTTGGAGATGCCGGCCCATTGTCGCCTGTGCAATGCGGCCGATGCCCGGCAATGCTGCTCCGATGGCCTGGGTGTACAGTACTTCTTCTACCAGGCCGCTGGCGTGCAGCACCTCCTGCTGGCGCTGTTTTCCGGTTTGGGCCTTGCGGCAGCCGACGGTCAGGAACAACCCCAGCACGGCCAAGCCGCAGAATGCGCTACAGGTCGGCGAGTTTCGCATCGTACACTTGGATAAGCTGGGCTTTTTTATCATCGGCCGTTTCCTTGCCGTAGGTTATGAAAAAGTCGCTTTTTAAATCCTTGACGGCTTGCAGGCTATTCATCTTTTCCTCGCGAGCTTCACTCAGGCGGGAATCGCCCCAACTGGCCAACGACGACACGAAGGTGATTCCGGCAATAAGTAAAGCAAACCGTTTCGTAATTGCGGCCATGCTGTCGGAGGCTTTGAGGCCCGACAGCATCGTGCAAGCCGCCGTCAGCGCTGTTACCGCGAAGTTCAGCCACAGCCATAATGTTTTAATTTGTTGGGCATTATCGCGGTACTCGGTACTTTTGGCCGTGAAATGCGTGAGCAACTCTTTCGTTTGTGCATCCGCCCCCAGGTCGTTGAAGCCGCCCACATCTGTAACGGTCAATAGCGAGCCAGGCTCGGAGGAATTGCGCAAATCTACCGCCAAGTACCCGGCAGCGAACAGCAGCAGTACAGCTGCAAATCCAATCATTAGTCGAATTCCCAGCATAATGGCCGCATTTTATTAAGCTGATTTTGAGGATTTACGGGCAATGCGTCATCGCGGCAACTATAGTTGCACGGTGTATTGCTTGGCCAAAACCTGCGGACCGTTGAGGATTTCCTGGTATCGGGCAGTGCCCAGGCTCGTTGGGTTCAGCAGCGCCGAAGGCTTATTGGCGGTGATATCCACTTCGTTCATGATGAAGCACTTGCCCGCACAACGCCTGTTGAGCTCCATGAGTAGGGGGGCGTTGGGCATCGTCTTCATCCATGTTACCGAAATGCGACTGCGGTCCAGCGTTACCATGGAGGCCATGTCGGGACTATTCATCATCATGATGCCTTTTTCCAGGGCCGTGCCGTTGTAGCTTAGGTGGTGGCTCACTTTGTAGAACACGGTCCGGTTCAGCAGGTCTTCCACGAAATGCCGGCCGTCCTTGCCGGCCTTGTTCCATTTTTCTATCAGGTGCCAGCTTTCCCAGCTGCCGTATTCAGCGTCGCCCGGCAGGAGCATGACTTTGCCCTCCTTCCCAAACTCTACGGCCAATGCCAGACTGGTGTTATTGATGTGAGAATTGAGCCGAATGGCCAGCGAGCCGGCCGAGTACAGCCATTCATTCTCAATGGCGCGCCATTTATTGCCAGCGCCGGTGTATTCCTGGTACGGGCTGCCGCCGGCTAAGCCCGTGGGGTCGGTCGCCGTCAGCACGTACTCGCTGCCAAAGGGCAGGTCCGCTTGCGTAGGCGCGGTATCCAGGGTGGCAAACGTGTTCATTGCCAGCAGGCCCTCGCCCACCGAGAAGTACCGCTTGTACACGTCACGGCCTTCTTTGCCGTCCTTAAAAATATACTTCTTGTCTAGGGGCGGCCCCAGCACGTGGAAATTCACGCCGGGCAGCGGCGGCAGCGTGAGTGTGCTGCCGGGGCTGAGGTAGCGGATAAGCGTGCCCTGCGCTTTCAACAGGGCCTTGATGGCCGTCATGCCCGGCAGGGCGCGGCCGCTGGCCGCCTCGGTACTTGCATCCGGAGCATCTTCTCCGGCATCGGCCAGGTTGATGCTGCCCAGCGTCTGCAATCCGGTGAGAAAAGCCGTCAACGATGAGAAAGCCGGGCGGTTGTAGAAGTCGTCGGTGAGTTCTTTTTCGATGGCAGCGCGGCTGGCTTTTACTCTATTAAGCGCCAGCTGAAAGCCTTTTCGCATCTGCTCCCGCTTCTTCAGCAGGTCCTGAGCCTTGCCGTCGGGGTCCCCGGGGTCTTCGGTCCAGGCAAACCACGCCTCCTTTATGCGGATGCCCTTGAAGATATCGCGGCACTTGGCAAAGCCGTTGACGTGGTCGTTGTGCTCGTGGGTAACCACCAGCAGGTCGATATTGCCCCCGGCCCACGGTTCTTTGGGGGCCTTCGCTTTGGCTGTTTTTTTACCGTCCTTCGGGGTGCCGTTTTCAGCCTCCCGTTTTGCGCCCACGTATTCGGCCAGGTTCTCAATGTAAGGCCGGAAGTCGCCCTCGTCGCCCACGCAGCTGCCGCAGTCAATCATCATCGTGAACGGGGGCTGCCCGGGGAGGTGAAATTTCAGCACGAAGCAGTCGCCAGTACCCAGGCAGTACATGCGCACATCAACGGTGGGAGCGGCATCGGCAGCGGTTGGGGCCGGGCGGTGGGCGGCCGAAGCTGCGGCGGGGCGGGCGGCGGCGGCGCGGGGCTTGGTTGGGGTAGTGGGCATGGCCGGGGGCTAGTGCTGGTGCAGAAAAGAGAATGGCTCGCTCAGATTGTGAAACTGCTCGCCGAAATACAGGGTGTAATCGTTGTGGCCGGCCCCGGCCCCACCGTATTGGTAGTGGTATTGGCGCAACAGCCGCGCCTCGTCGATGCGGGGCCCGCCGGGACTTTGGGGGTCGAGCAATGGCTTTGAAATGGCATATTTCAGCTTCAGCGTGTCCAGGTCGAAAATGAGCGTACAGCCCCCCCGGAATTCAAAGCGCTGGATACTATCGTTATCGGCCGCCGCGCCGTCGAGCGCGCCGGGAGCTGGCTCGTAATGAGTAGAAAACACCCCGTCTTTCATTACGATGCCACTGCGCTGCACGATGGAAAAAATGACGTGGTTGATTTGGTTGCCATCCGGCCCAACGCGGTCAACCAGGCGCAGATTCTGAATCTGAAACGACGGCCCGTCGTACCAGCGCGATTTGCGCACGCCCAGGTTGGCGAACGAGGCCAGAAAGGCCAGGCCGGTGATGCGCGAAAAATCCGGGGATTCCGAAAACTTCAAATTGATGCGATGGTGCAGGCCTTTGGCAGTGCCCGAGCCCGATGCCGAAACTCCGGCGATGTAGCGCTTCGTAATGTTATAGATGCCCTCGCGGTGGTTCACGTACTTGATTTCGTCGGCATACTCGCGCAGAAAGGCATTAATGGTGGTAAACAGCTGGCTGGTCTCGTAGTCGATGCCGAAGGTGTAGTCTTCGTCGGCGTGCACCGGGGGTTGCGTCAGATGCTCGTCCTGTTCGCGGACTCCTATGTTCCACGCCTTAAGCTGAAGGCTTTCCACGCTCAGGGTTTTGATGCCCGTGGGATAAATGCCGCGCCGGCGGAAAGCATCGATAAACGCCAGTCGGTAATCGAGTTGGTCGTCGCGCACCAGGTCCACATCGGCCGTGATAATAGCCCGCAGGTACTCGCCGAATGTGATGTCGACCGGCGGGCAGTAATCAAGCGCCCGGATGCACATGCTCAGCACGTGGTTGGCCGCTTTGGCGGCCTCGTTGGCCAGGCGGTTCACCAGGTCCGGGTGCAGCTCTCCCAGAGGCAGCACCCCGCTGCCGCCCGAGGCAATGCGCAGTAAATCAGCAGTACGTACCTTGTAAATGGACAGGAAGGCTTCGAACACGGCCGCCACCAAGATGCTTCCGCGCTCGTGCGGCTCCATAACCAGGCGGTAGCCGTCGGCGTTGGGCTCTTTGGGTTGCCATTTGCCCGTCACCGTGTCGCGCTGGCCGATGGCATCGCGCAAGCTGCCGTAGCTCCCAATGGCCGTGCCGAACTGCTGGGCCAGCTCACCCAGCAGGTTTTGCGAGTTCAGGTCGCCGCGGGTGCGGGCAATCTGGTGCTTAAGGACTTCAGGAAAGGTAAAGTGCTGAAACAAGGCCACGATGTCGGCAAAGGCCTCATGGAAGGCCAGCACATCGGGATTGGTGGCCTCGTTGTAATAATTATGCATGCCGTCGAGGATGGCGTGCGTCACTTCGTGGGCAATGATGTCGTGGCTCAGGCAGGTAAACACCAGCGAATCGGGCATGAGCAAGGTTTCGTCGGCCGGGGCCGACGAAAAGTAGCCAAACAGCACCGCCTTTTTCAACGGGCTGTAAAAGGCGTTGGCATCGCGCAGGGCATGGGGGTAGATGCGCAGCCGCCGCACGAACGTTTCGTATTCCGAGCCGCCCAGCATCCGCCGCGAGGCCCACAGCACCTTGCGGCCCAGGGCTTTTTCGAAGTTGGTGATGGTGGTCATAGCCACGGCATACACCATCTGCTGATGAAACTGCGGGTTGCTTTCGCTGGGCTCCAGCCCTTCCTGCGCCACCACGTACTGGTCGTTCAAATCGACGGGCCGGTAGTAGGTGCCCTGGCCGCCCGCTGCCGGCTGGCCCGGCACCGTTGGGTCATAGTCGATAACTTCCAGATACTCCCCCACCGGGCCGGGCGTGAGGTCTTCCCAGCCCACTTTGTAGGTCAGGTTGTTGATGTCGACCGTGTCGATGCGTAACGATAATGACGGGTCGAAGCTGTAGGCGCGCAGCTTGCGGAAGGCGGGGCGCTTGGTCAAGCGAGGAGGTTTTCCGGCGGGCAGCATGGCGAGCAGAGCAATAAGGTGGATGGGACGCTAGGGTAAATACAGTTTCACTTGCAGCTCGGTAAGGTTTTCAGCGTGCTGCACCAGGGCACTGAGCTGGTCCGGCTTCAGGCACGTCAGGTTGGTGCCGATGCCGCAGGCCATCGTCCATTGGTCCAGGCTCAGGTCGCGGCTGGCAATGGCGGCGTAGTCTACCTGCTGCCGCAGGTGTTGCTCAATGGCGGCGCGGTGCAACTCCGGGTCGGCTAGCCAGGCCGGGAGCAGCTGACGGGCGGCCAGCACGGGGGGCAGCACATTGCCGTGCTTCATGTTGGTGACAAAGCCGGGAATACATTTTTTCAGCTCCCAACTCAGCGACAAGTAGGCCACGGGCGTGTTGCGGCTAGCCCCGTTCTGAAACAGGCTCGCCGCCATCTGCACGTTCTTGATGCGATTCATAAACAAGTCAACCGTGCGCAACAGCAGCGCCACGGTGTTAGGGTATTTTTCCAGAAAGCCAAGTCCGCCCCCGGCATCCGAAGTGATAATGAGGTTGCAGGCGAAGTGGTTTTTGGGTTGGGTCAGCTTTTGAATGCCCTGATTGTCGTACACCCCGCCGTCGATGAGTTGGGGCCTGATGCGGGCGTAGTCGGTCGGCTGTAGAAAAAACGGGAGGGTAATGCCCACCGGCGTAAAGGCAAATGGCACGCAAGACGAGGCTGTGACGGCTCGGGCAATGGGAAATCCTCCGGCCTTAAATCGAATAGCAGGCTCAGAATACGTGTATGTCGAATCACCCATCCAGTCCCTGGAAAAAGTGAATGGCCGGCCGGTTTGCAGGTTGGAAGAGCCAATGGCTAGTTCCGGAACGGCAGGTAAATCACCTAGCTTGCGGCCCTGGTAGAAAAAGGCATCATACGCTTTTTCAATCTCTTTGCTGATGGGAAATAGGCGAAACTGGAACTTTAACAGCAGCCACAACAGCAGTCCCGCTACCAGCACCGAAAAGGGAGCCCAGCGGGTGAAAAGTAGACCGATGCTCAGAAAGAGGAACGTCAGCAGAAGCAAGGCAAATCGCACAAATGCGGCCGACCGGAGTACGTAGCCAATCACACTACATTCCTGCAGTGCTTTGGCCATAACGGCGTGGAAAGTTGCGTAGCTGCCTTGATGCAAGCAATACGCCGCCCCGGTAATGGACCCACCTGAAATAGTGGAAAGCACATCCACTTTTTGTAAAAGGCCCAATTCGTCCAGCTTCTTGAGTGTTCCCAAATGGAAAGCAGCAGCCCGGTAACCGCCCCCGGAAAGAGCAAGTCCGAAGCGAGAGGCAACACTAGGGTGTAGGATGGACATGATACGGCCAAGTAAACACCATTTAATTTAAAAATTAACGCTTTATTGGCCTGCAATGTGAGTTGCCTATATTCTTGTAACAAGCTTCACAACAGGATGGGATTGAATGACTGCTGGTTAATAACAGGGCACGCTAACCCGCCTCTCAAGCAATGCATTGTTCGAGCTAAAATACTAGGCCCACCGTGCAATAACATCAGTGCCACCACTGAATTGGACAACCTGTATAGCTTAGGAGTTACGCAGTTGGTGGCTGGTTTTTAATTTAGGGCATGAATTCGCCGAAGGTAAACGCCGAGGAGTACATCCAGTTTTTGGTTGCCAGTCCGGTGGCGGTGAGCGGCACGGAAGCCGCCCGCGTCCACGCCGGGCCGCTGGTGGCCCACGATGCCTACACGCGCCTGCTGCACCGGCTGGAGCCGGACGCGGCCACGCTCTGGCAGGAAGCGCAGGGGTTGGTCGCCGCCACGAGCGGGGTGCTGGTGCTCGACGACACGACGCTCGACAAGCCCTACGCCCGGCACATGGGCTTGGTCACGCGCCACTGGTCGGGCAAGCACCACGCCGTGGTGCGGGGCATCAACCTGCTGACCCTGCTCTGGAGCGACGGCCGGGCGCTGGTGCCGGTCGACTACCGCCTCTACGACAAGGCCACGGACGAACTCACCAAGAACGACCATTTTCAGGCCCTGCTGCACGCGGCCCAGCAGCGGGGCTTTGCCCCACGTTGCGTGCTCTTCGATAGCTGGTACGCCAGCCTGGCCAATCTGAAGCAGGTGCGGGCCTGCGGCTGGCCCTGGCTCACGCGCCTCAAGCGCAACCGGCGGGTCAACCCCGACGGGCAGGGCCTGCGCCCGCTTCAGGACTGCACCCTGGCTGACGGGGGCCAACGGGTGTGGCTCCAGGGCTATGGCTTCGTGCGCGTTTTCCGGTTCGCCGCCCCAGACGGTGGCACGGAAGGGGCCGACTACTGGGCCAGCAGCGACCCGGACCTGACCGAGGCCCAGCGGGCTCCGCTGGCGGCCCTGGCCTGGGGCATCGAGCAGTACCACCGCGGCCTGAAGCAGTGCTGCGGGGTAGAAAAAGCGCAGGTCCGTGCCGCTAAAGCCCAGCGTAACCACATCGGCTGCGCCCTGCGCGCCTTTTTGCGCCTCGAAACCCAGCGCCTGCAAACCGGCCGTAGCTGGTACGAAGCCAAAAAGCAGCTCCTGCGTGATGCGATTCGAACCTACTTGGCCAACCCGGCTTACATTTTGCATCCGGCAACTGCGTAACTCCTAATAGCTATAGCCGGACGAGACAGATTGTACCACAATACCGTGGACATGGGAATTATGAACACCACCGACGTCATTTCGCTCAGCGCCGTACCGCCCACGCAATTTCCCGATAACATTAAGTGGGCACATGCCCCCGACGACCAGAAGCGACTTCGCCACATGCCCGATATTTATGTGCGGCCCGGCGGGGTAGCCTTCGGGACCGCCTACTCGGTGCATCCGCTGAGTCCCGACGACGAGCATGAGGAGGGCGAAGGGCTGGAGTTGCGACTGCTGCCGGTGAACGACGTACTGCCTATTGGGGCACCGGTTCGGGTAGAAATTGAGCTGGTGAACGTCAGCTCCATCCCGTTACCGGCCCCGGAATCGTTGAACATGAAGTACGGCTGCGTAGCTGGCAAGATAACCGATGCTGCGGGCACGGTGCGGCGTTTCTCGACCCTGATTATGTGTGTTGACGAAGTCACGATTGCCTACCTGCAGCCCGGTCAGCGTATTGCCAATGCCCTCACCTTGCTCCGTGGGGCTGATGGAGCCCTGTTCCCTACCTCCGGTGCCTATACGATTGAGGTATCCGTCACCTGGGAGTTGGGCGATAATCACGTAAGTGTAACGTCGCAAACCAGTGTGTATGTGACCTCTGCCGTTAACGAGGCCCATGCCAGAGCCGCGCTCAAGGTTCTGTCAACGCCTGACACTCTACTGAGCTTGGTGCTGACCGGCGACCATTTGGAAGAGGGCAACCGCGCTATCGGAACAGCCATCGAGAATCCTGTGCTCCGGCCTTATTTCTCTTACATTGAAGCAAAACGCATCATCAAGGCCTTCCATACCCGTAAAGCCTCGCCTGTCCAGGCAGCCAAACTGCTGGATAAAGATACCGTGATGAACTCCGCAGAGCTTAAAAAGGCGACTACACTGTTTAAGGCGGCCGACACCACTACGGCCCAGACCGACGGCAGCCCCATCGGCGACGTGCTGAAGGTGCTCCAGAAAAAAACCGCTGACAGCCTGAAACAGGTAAAAGAAATGTAGTAGTAGCCGCTGATTGTCCCGCCTGGTATGGATTCGTATTCAATTAACACGTAACAGGAAGTAGCGTAAACGGCATAGTTCGCGCTACTTTATATTTCGTCCGTAGCTGCTTTCAGAAGTTGCCAAAATGACAGCGCTCCGTCATATTCTCCGTGGCTGCTGTAGATTACCATGAACATTGGGCAAAAGCCGGCAATGGTGATGCGCAAGGCTATTTATAAAACAATATGAATATTATCGGGAAATGGGAAAAAATCACCACAGCTCCTTGTGGGCAAAAGTACCCGGTCAGCATTGAGTTTAAGCCGAACGGCCTCTATCAAGCCGCCGCTAGCCAGGATGCAGCGATGCATCCCTTATGGGATGTTGGTACTTTTAAGCTGAATAAAGGCAAGGTATATCTATCAACTTCTAATGATTCGATAATTGCCTACAAGGTTCATCTGGAAGAAAAGACGTTGACCATCACGGATAGCGAAGGCTGCGAGCTTCAATTTCAACTAAGTTGACAGAATTACATTCCCGTAATTGCTGAAGGCAGTGTGCAATGGTGTGAACTGATGATGGTCCCGAAGCCAGCGGCGTAGGAACTGTTTTCCGCTTCAGCCTAGCCAGGCTGATTTCTGTCATATTATGACTGATGTTACGCAGCAAATTGGGCGAGTTGCTGGTACATGGCTTTTAAGCCTACCGCGTAGAGCTGGGCTTTCAGCCGAAAATGGCCCACACCCAGCCG
>JAYULN010000517.1:0-3713 GCA_043763525.1 Hymenobacter sp. | reverse complement strand
GTTCGCGTCCCCGCGCCAGTAAAGCCACCCGAACGGCACGGGGACGCGAACGACACCGTTCGCGCTACAACCTACCGCGTAACATCAGTGAATAACGCCCCCAATTCCGCCAGCCCCCCTTCCCACTTGCGCTGTAAAAAAATCCCCGGCCTATTCAGGCCGGGGATTTTTTTATGTCTCTGGGGTTTCCTCAGCTTCGCCAGCAGCTGGTGAACGTACTCACGACAGCAAGTAGCACACTGGCCCTGACAAAGGCAAGCCCTTTGGCTGTGGCCCCGCGACGAACGCCCCGCTTCCGTATCGCCGGCGACTTAAGCTACGGCGGCGGGGGCAGAAAAACGGGGTGCAATCCACGCGAAAAGCTCCATCAGAGCCCAGGAAGGCCATTGACAGGAATAAAGCTGCGCCATGTTATGAAATGATATTATTTAGCCGCGTGGCGGATTTTTGTTTGATTAACATTTACAACAGCCGGGTTATACCGGGCAATTTTGGGGTATTCAACCATCAAAGCCGTTCCATTCCAATGGCCCGCCCCCGAACAACCGGCCGCTCGGTTGTTGCTGCACCATGCTTCCCATTGCCTTCGCGCCCATCTACGCCCATCCGCTGCCGGCCGGCCACCGCTTTCCCATGCTCAAATACGAGCTGTTGCCCGAGCAGCTCTTGCACGAAGGCACGGCCACGGCAGCCGATTTTTTCGTGCCCACGCCCCCGCCGGTGGCCGATATTCTGCGGGTACACGATGCCGGCTACTACGAGCGGCTGCGGCTGGGCCAACTCACGCGGCCGGAGGAGCGGGCCACCGGCTTTCCGTGGTCGGCGGCGCTGTTCGAGCGCGAAATCACCATTCTGGGCGGCACTATTGAGGCGGCCCGGCGGGCCCTGGTGCATGGCGTGGCATTCAACATCGCGGGCGGCACGCACCACGCGTTTCGGGCGCGGGGCGAAGGATTTTGCCTGCTGAACGACCAGGCGGCCGCCGCTGCCTGGCTACTGGCCAATGTGCCGACCGTGCAAAAAGTCCTCATCGTCGACCTCGACGTGCATCAGGGCAACGGCACGGCGGCCATTTTCGCCAACGAGCCGCGCGTGTTCACGTTTTCCATGCACGGGGCCCGCAACTACCCCGCCCGCAAAGAAACCTCCGACCTCGACCTGCCCCTGCCCGAAGGCACCACCGACACCACGTATCTGAAGCTGCTGGCCGAAACCCTGCCCCGCCTGCTCGACGAAGTGCAGCCCGATTTCGTATTTTACCTGGCCGGGGTCGACGTGCTGGCCACCGACAAGCTGGGCCACCTCGCCCTGAGTCGCGAAGGCTGCCGCCGGCGCGACGAGCTGGTGCTCGGCCTCTGCCACCGCCACCAGCTGCCCGTGGTCGTGTGCATGGGCGGCGGCTACTCCGAGCGCATCATCGACATCGTGGAAGCGCACGCCAACACGTACCGGGTGGCGGCAGCGCTTTACTAATGAGGAATGAGAGAACGTCATGCCGAGCGCCGCGAAGCATCTTTACCGCAGTAGTAATTCAATCAACAGGATTACTGGTGGCGGGCAAGATGCTTCACTGCGCTCGGCATGACGTTCTCTCGTTCCTCAATTAAGCGCAGCGTAAAATCACCTGCCAGCGGAAGGCCCAGCGCCAGCGCAGCTCGTAGTTCGTGATGCCGGCCTGGGCCAGCAGCTGCACCCAGTCTTCGCGCCGAAAGGCACGGGCTACCGACAGCGGCGCATCGTGCCGCACCAGGTACGAGCCGCCCAGCAGCCGCGTGAGCCACTTTATGCTGTGGTAGGCGAGCCAGTGCCGGTGCAGGTCGTTGATGACCACGGCCACCCGTGCCTGCTGCTGCCACTGGCGCAGCAGCGTCACCAGCTCCGCATCGGTGAAATGGTGACAGAAGAGGCTACATGTCAGCACATCATAGGGCTGAGCCTGAAATTCAGGCGAGAAAATATCGAACTGCCGGTAGCTGATTTCGGGATATTCCTGGCTTTTGGCCGTGGCATAATCCAGCATGAATTGGTTGGCATCAATGCCCGTCAATTCTACCGGTATGCTGTTTTTGCGGGCCCAGCGGGCTACGTGGCGCAGGGTGTCGCCGCCGCCGCTGCCCAGGTCGGCCACGCGCAGGGCCCGGCCCTGGGGGAACCGGCCGCGCAGCCGTGCCAGGGCGTTGAGCACCGGCTGGTAGCCCCCCAGCCAGGTATTGATGGTTTCCAGCTCGTCGAGGTTCTGGCGCAGGGCATCGGTGGCCAGCGTCAGGTCGTCCATCAGCTCGGGGCCGGCTGCTCTTTCCGTTAGCATTCAACAGTTATCAGTGAGCAGTTGCCAGTACAGCTTCTGTCGATTGATTTTCCATTTCATCATCCATTCGCTCGGTGTTCACTGCTACCTGTCCACTGCTCACGGTCAACTGCAAAAGCATGGCTTCCATGGTCAGGCCGGGACCGAAGGCGAAGCTGAGCACCGGTGCCCCGTGGTCGGCGGGCGTGGCGGCGGCCAGCACATCGCGCAGCACAAACAGCACCGTGGCCGACGACATGTTGCCATAGTCGCGCAGCACGCGGTAGGCGTGGCGGTTGTCTTCCCGCGTCAGCCCCAGCTCGGTTTCGATGGTTTCCAGAATCTTACGCCCGCCGGGATGAATGGCGAAATGCCGGATACCGGCCAGCTGCACCGGCAGGCTGTCGAGCAGGCCATCGGTGAGGTGCCGGATGCCGCGCTGAATGAGCTTGGGCACGTAGCTGCTCAGCGTCATCTCAAACCCAAAATCGTTGATGTGCCAGGCCATGTCGTCGTGGCCGTCGGGCTCCAGGCCGCAATGAAAGGCGGTGAGGGCCAGGCTAGGGGCCTCGTTGGGCAGTGGGGCGGCCTGCACCAGGCAAGCCGCCGCGCCATCACCAAACAGCGCGTTGCTAATGAGGTGGTCTTCCTCGGGGCTTTTCTGGAAGTGCAGGGTGCAAAGCTCCACGCTCACAATGAGCACGCGGGCCGCGGCATCGGCCCGGCAAAAGGCATCGGCCAGCTTCACGGCATTCACCGCCGCGTAGCAGCCCATAAAGTTCACGCAGGTACGGCGCACATCGGGCCGCAGGCCCAGGGCCTGCACCAGCTCAATATCGAGGCCCGGCGCGTACATGCCCGTGCAGCTCACCGTTACCAGGTGCGTGATGCTGGCCGGCAGCACGTCGGGTACCTGGCGCAGGCAGTCGCGCACGGCCTCGGTGGCCAGCGGCAGGGCTTCGCGCCGGTACACGGCCATGCGCTGGCCCACGCTCGGAAACGGCTCCAGGGTGGGCGTGTTAGGGAAAAACGTATACTCACCGTTGGGCCGCCCGTAATCGGACAGTACCGAGTAGCGGTGCTCGATGCCCGACACCCGGTACAGTGCCCGCAGCTTGCGCGTATCCTGCTCGCCAAATTCCAGGGCCTGGGCCATGAAATCAGCAATTTGGGGCTGAGCAATGCGGTGAACAGGGTTGGCAGTGCCGATGGCACCTAAATAACTCGGCATTCCGAAAGAGAATTACAGATTTTAAAATAAGGCAATACGTGGGCGTGTTTCTTTTGAATAACCAGGCTACTCGGGGGCACCGCGCCGCTATATACGGTGAAGCTGTTTAGAAAGTCAAAGGAACGGTCATGCTGAGCTTATCGAAGCATCTCTACCGCTTCGTATGCGACGTTCAACGGAGCGGTAGAGATGCTT
>JAYULN010000516.1:0-9365 GCA_043763525.1 Hymenobacter sp. | reverse complement strand
CTGATGGCTGTTAGCTGATGGCTGTTAGCTGATGGCTGTTAGCTGATGGCTGTTAGCTGATGGCTGTTAGCTGATGGCTGTTAGCTGATGGCTTCTTTCCAGCGCCACCGATTAAAAAGCTAACAGCCATCAGCTAATAGCTTAAAAAACAATGCTCGATAAAATTATCCGCTTCGCCCTGCAAAACCGGCTGTTGATGCTGGCCTTCGCGGCGGGCCTGCTCATTGCCGGCACCTACACGGCCCGTCAGCTGCCGGTCGATGTGCTGCCCGACCTCGACCGGCCCCGCGTGACGGTGTTTCTGGAATCGCCGGGCATGGCCCCCGAGGAGGTGGAAGCCCTGGTAACCCTGCCCGTCGAAACTGCCCTGAACGGGGCCACTGGTGTGGCGGCGGTGCGCTCTAACTCCGCCATCGGCCTGGGCCTGGTCTTCGTGGAGTTCGAGTACGGCACCGACCTTTTCACCGCCCGCCAGATTGTGGCCGAGAAGCTGCAAACTGTGGGCGAACAGCTGCCTGCCGGCATTACGCCGGTACTGGGGCCAATTTCGTCGGTGATGGGCCAGATTATGCTGGTGGGGCTTTCTTCAGTTAATAGTGAGCAGTTAACAGTTAACAATTCGGCGGAAGCCAATAGCCAACAGCTATCAGCGAACAGTTCTATAAAGACCACCCCCGCCGACCTCCGCACCCTGGCCAACTACACGGTGCGGCAACGCTTGCTCAGCATTCCCGGCGTGGCCCAGGTCATCCCCATCGGCGGCGATAATTTGCAGTACCAGGTGCTGCTCGATATGCCGCGCCTCAACGCAGTGGGCCTGACCGTGAGCCAGGTAGAAGACGCGCTACGCCGCTCTAATCTCAATACGACCGGTAATTTCTTCGACCGCAACGGCTCGGAAGTTCTCATTCGCAACCTGGGCCGCCTGCGGTCGGTTGCCGATATTGAGAACATCATCGTCGGCTACCGCGAGGGGTCGCCCATCAGCGTGAAGCAGGTGGCCAACGTGGCGTTCGGGGCCCGCTTTAAGCGCGGCGATGGCAGCGTGAACGGCCAGCCCGCCGTAATTCTGAGCATCGAAAAGCAGCCCGGCGCGGCCACCGTGGGCCTCACCCAAGCTGTAGAAAAGGCGCTGGTGGAGTTGCAGCCCTCGCTGCCCAAAGACGTGCGGCTAAACACGCGCTTGTTCAAGCAATCCGATTTTATCGAGTCGTCGATTTCCAACGTCGAGGATGCCCTGCGCGACGGTGCCATTCTGGTCGTTATCGTGCTGTTTGCCTTTTTGCTGAATGTGCGAACCACGTTTATCTCGCTGGTGGCCATTCCGTTGTCGCTGCTGGTTACGGCGCTGGTGTTTCGCTTCGCGGGTATTTCGATTAACACGATGACCCTCGGCGGCCTGGCCATTGCCATTGGCGAGCTGGTCGACGATGCCATTGTGGACGTGGAAAACGTGTTCCGGCGGCTGCGCGAAAACCAGCAGTTGCCCGTGCCCAAGCCGGCGCTGCAAGTTATTTACGCAGCCAGCTCGGAGGTGCGTAATTCCATCGTGTACGCCACCATTATCGTGGTGCTGGTGTTCCTGCCGCTGTTTGCGCTCGAAGGCATGGAAGGACGCATTTTCGCCCCGCTGGGCATTGCCTACATCACGAGCATCGTGGCCTCGCTGTTCGTGTCGCTCACCGTCACGCCGGTACTCTGCTACTACCTGTTGCCCAACATGAAGCAGGTTCGGGCGGCCGAGCAGGAGGGAGGCCTCGTGCGCTGGCTGAAGCGCAAGGATGCCAGCCTGCTGAGCTGGGGCCTGACGCACCCGAAAATGGTGCTCACCGTGACCGGCCTGCTCTTTGGGCTGGCGGTGGCCGTGGTGCCGTTTTTCGGCACCGAATTCCTCCCGCCTTTCAACGAAGGCTCGCTCACGGTCAACTTCTCGGCTCCGGCCGGCACCTCGCTCACCGAGTCGAACAAGCTGGGCACGCTGGGCGAAGAGCAGATTCTGAAGCTGCCCGAGGTGGCTTACACCGCCCGCCGCACCGGCCGCGCCGAACTCGACGAGCACGCCGAATCGGTGAACAACTCCGAAATCGAAGTCGCCTTCAAAACCGCCGAAGAATTGAAAAAGGCTGGCACAACCATGCGCAGCCGCGCGGAAATTCTCGCCGACCTGCGCCAGCGCCTCGCCTTGATTACCGGCGTGAACGTGAACATCGGCCAGCCCATCTCGCACCGCCTCGACCACCTGCTGAGTGGCGTGCGGGCGCAGGTGGCCATCAAAGTCTTTGGCAACGACCTGCTGGAATTGCGCCGCTACGCCGCCGAAGTGCGCGCCGCCGCTGGCACCGTGCCTGGCGTGGTCGACTTGCAAGTCGAGAAGCAGGTGCAGATTCCGCAACTGCTGGTGCGCCCCCGCGATGCCGCCCTGCGTGCCTACGGCCTCGAACGCGGCCAGGTAGTGGCCACCCTGCAAACGCTGTTTCAGGGCGAAGTCGTGTCGCAGATGCTCGACGGCCAGAAGCGCTTCGACCTCATCGTGAAGCTGCCCGAGAACCAGCGCAACGACGTGGCCACCATCGCCAACACCCGCATCGAAACCCCCGCCGGAGCCCTGATTCCGGTGAGCCAGGTGGCCGATGTCAGCTACGAGCCCGGCCCCAACACCGTGAACCACGAAAACACCCAGCGCCGCATCACCGTCTCGATGAACGTGGCCGGCCGCGACCTGGGCAGCACCGTGCAAGAGGTGCAGGCCCGCATCGGGCAGCAGGTGAAGCTGCCCGCCGGCTACTACCTTACCTACGGCGGGCAGTTCGAGAGCCAGCAGTCGGCTTCCAGCAAGATTCTATGGCTCAGCTTGTTTTCACTGGCCGGCATTTTCCTGGTGCTGTTCTCGCACTTCAAATCGGGGCTGATGGTGGGCCAGATTATGCTCAACATTCCGCTGGCCCTCATTGGCTCGGTGGTGGCGGTGCTGCTCACCGGCGGCACGTTCAGCATTGCCTCGCTGGTGGGTTTCATCACGCTCACCGGCATTGCCTCGCGCAACGGCATCATGATGATTTCACACTACATCCACCTGGTGGAGCACGAGGGTGAGAAATTTGGCCGGGAAATGATAATTCGCGGTTCGCTCGAACGGCTGGTGCCGGTGCTAATGACGGCCCTGGTGGCGGCCCTGGCCCTGGTTCCGCTCACGCTGTCGAAGGATGCGCCGGGCAAGGAAATTCTCTATCCGGTGGCCACGGTTATCCTGGGCGGCTTGCTGTCCTCCACTTTTCTCGACATCATCGTCACGCCGGTTGTATTCTGGCTGTTTGGCGAAAAAGCGCTGGCCCAGTACCAGCGCGGGCACAACGAGGTAAGCCTCGACGCGCACCCGCAGGAGCTGGTTGTAGCGCCGCTCACGCCCCCGGCAAACCCGAGTCGGGAGCAACCAGCCTTGTAATTCGCGCGCTTGTTGACCGACTTAGCTCATGTGCTTTCAGCTGCCGCCCGGTGGCCACGATTTTCGATTTGGCAGAATCCGCGACGAATGGTAAATGATTAAAATCATGCGCGGGCTTGACCATCGTCGTGGAGCGGCGGGGCCGGGCGGCCGAATTTTGTAGGGTTACACCAGGCTCATCTGAGCCTGGTTACAAGTCAATTCTCAATTTCCCTTCTCATGAAAAACATACTGAAACTGTTGCCCGTGTTGCTCCTTAGCGGAGCCTGCACCCTCGCCCAAGCCCAAACGGCACCCACTGCCAAGCCTGCCGCGCACCATCAGGGACCTAAGGGCTCGATGGCCAAAGACTGTTGCATGATGAAAGACGGCAAAATGATGATGATGACCGGCGGCAAGATGATGCCCATGACCAGGAACATGACCATGGCCGACGGCACCGTGTGCAAAGCCGATGGCACCTGCACCAAAAAAGATGGTACCTCCATGGCCATGAAGGAAGGGCAGTGCATGATGATGGACGGCAAGATTACCGACATGGACCACATGAAGCACCACGGCAAAATGAAAGCCGGCCACAAGATGGGCACCATGAAAATGTAGGGTAGCTCACGCTGCGAAAAGGCCGCTTCAGATGTGGAGCGGCCTTTTTTATGCGCTGCAATCGGCCGTTCCCAGCCGCTGAATTATGTAAGCCCCTAGCTTAATTCTATGCCCTCGCGCCGGCACCTGCGCCTACCTTCGCCTGTTGTTATTCCGATGCCGACGTGCTCGGTTCCACCCATAACTTTTCGTCATGCAAATCCTGAAATTTAAAACCAACATCAACTGCGGCGGCTGCATCAAGGCGGTTACGCCCGCCCTCAACGGCGAAAAAGCCATCCAAACCTGGGCGGTTGATACGGCCAACCCCGACAAAATTCTCACCGTGAATACCGACCTGAGCCCCGCTCAGGTGGAAGCGTTGGTTGAGGAAGCCGGTTTCAAGGCCGTAGCCGCGTAAGGGTGGCCGAATCAAGGTTTAATTTTATGTATGGAACGCCTGCGTAAGCAGGCGTTTTTTATGGGGGTTTCAGTAATAATTCGAGTCGCATGGATTTGCTCACGGTAGCCGGCATCAGCTTGGTAGAAAACGTCACCGTAGTGTTGCAGGACATTAATTTCACGCAGCAACCGGGCCAAAGGTTGGCCCTGGCCGGCGAGTCGGGCACCGGCAAAAGCACCCTGCTGCAAGTCATTGCCGGCCTCATTCAGCCCAGTGCGGGCGAGGTGCGGGTGGCGGGCAGCCGCGTGCGCGGCCCGGCCGAAACCCTGGTGCCCGGCCACCCCGGCGTGGCGTATCTGGCGCAGAATTCGGCCCTGCCGCACTCGCTCCGCGTCGATCAGGTGCTGCGCTACGCCAACAAGCGCCCCGAGGCCGAAGCCCAGGCCGTGTACGAATTGTGCCGCATCGACCACCTCGCCGCCCGCCGTACGGACCAGCTCTCGGGTGGCGAGCAGCAGCGCGTGGCCCTGGCCCGGCTGCTGCTCGGGGCACCCCGGCTGCTGCTGCTCGACGAGCCGTTCTCGAACCTCGACCGCGTGCATAAGCGCCAGCTGCAAGCCATCATTGCCGAGCTGGGCACCCGCCTGGGCATCACCTGCCTGCTGGTTTCGCACGACTCGGCCGACATGCTGCCCTGGGCCGATGAAATTCTGGTGCTGCGCCGGGGCCGCGTGGTGCAGCAGGGGCCACCCGCGCCCATCTACCACCATCCGGTTGATGAGTACACGGCCGCGCTGTTTGGCGACTACAACTTTATTGTGGGGGCCGACCGACAGGCCCTGGCCCCCACCACCAAACGCAAGGCGGCTTCCACCGCGCTGCTGGTACGCCCCGAGCAGCTGCGCCTCGGGCCGGCGGGAGCAGGTCTGCCCGGTACGGTGCAAGCCGTGCGGTTTTTGGGGAGCTATTACGAAGTTGAAGTTGCGCTGCCAAATACTACTGTCCGCGCCCACGTGGCCATAACTGTGCTCGTCGCAGGCGATGTCCTGGGGGTTTCGCTGGCCGCTGGCGGGGCTTGGCTAGTACCTTTGGCCAACTAATTTGCAGCTAAACTTTCGCGCCCTGACTCCCTCCCAATCCCGTTCAGTCGAACCAATTCCAGCCTCCCGGCTGGTGCGCCGCCAGCACGGGCGGCAGTACGCGGGCCTGCTGGCCATGGCCATTACAGTGGTTTACGCGCTGTACCTGCTGAACTCGGAATACCATAACCTGTATTACGATGCCGAGATGTATTGGCAGCTGGGCCACCGCTTCTTCCAGCAGGGGCGTTTCAGCCTGCTGGCCTATGATGATGCGCTGCGCGGCTACGCCTATCCGCTCGTGAATTTTGGCTGCCTGGCGCTGCGCAAGCTTTTCGATGTGCCCGCCGTAACGGTGGTGAAATTGCTGAATGCCGGTCTGGCGGGGCTATTTTTTGGTGTCATTGGGCCGCGCCTCTGGCAGATTTCTACTGACCAGCCCGCGTTGCCATCGGTGGCCCGGCGGCTGCTGTGGGCCTTGCTGGGGTTCGTATTTTGGCGCGATTACTTCAACTTCTCGATGTCGGATTTTCCGGCCCTCATTGCCCTGGGCGTGGCGCTGTGGCAGGCGCAGCGCTCCACGGCGTGGGCAGCACTGGCGGCGGGCCTCGCCCTGGCGCTGGCCCTCAATGTGCGGCCGGTTTACCAGGCATCGGCCCCATTGGTGGTGCTGTTATTGTTATTGAGTACTGCCCGGGCGGCCTGGCCCGCCCGGCTGGCACTGTTCGGCCTGGGGCTGGCCCTGGTGCTGGCCCCGCAGTGGCTGATTAATCGTCGCTATTTCGGGGTTAGCACGCCTCTGGTGGTTTCGCAGTCCAGGGAGCTGCATATTCAAAACCTTTACCTGCAAAAGCTGAAATACGGCCTGCTGCACGAGAAATACGAGTCGTCGGTAGGACCGGGGCTGCCGACGGGCCAGCTGCTTTTTCTTGATGCCAAAGGCCAGGCCGTATTGCAGGCCGAAAAGGTCACCGATTTCTACACGGGCGGCCAGTACGGGCGGCTGGCGGTGCGGCACCCCGGCGTGTTGGCGGCGGTGTACGCGCGGCATCTGTTTGCGGGCCTCGACATTTCCCACCCCACCCCGTACCTGCGCCGCTGGTCGCCGTCGGTTGTCCGCAACGGGCTGAATTACACGCTGTGGTTCTGGGCGGGGCTGGTCGTGCTGGGTTGGCGGTGGCCCAATCGGCGGCAGGCCCTGGTGCTGGCGGCCCTGTTGTTGCCCTGCCTGGCGGTGCTGCCCATGAGCATGGAAGTGCGCTTCCTGCTGCCGCTGCACTTGCTGCTGCTGGCGCTGGTGGCGTTCGGGCCGTGGCCCCGCTGGGTCATCGCCAGCAAGCGCCGCGTGGCCGTTGTCGGGGTGGCTTATGGCCTGTTTTTAGCGGGTTGTTTCGCCCTTTCGGCCAATATTACGCAGGATGTTGAGCCCCGCTTTCAGGCGTATTTATTGCCCGATTCGGGCGCTGCCGAAAAGCAATAAGGCGAAATCAAAAACGCGCCGGCCCGCAGAATGCAGTCCGGCGCGTTCAGGAAAGTACTTGCCGACTGACATCAATACTGCCCAATCGAGAGCAGCACCAGCGTGCAGGCTTCCTCGGTGCGGATGCCGCGCTCGTGGGCCAGGCGTTCCAGCTCGGGGTTTTCGGTGCCGGGGTTGAAGAGGATGCGTCGGGGCTTGAGGTCCAGAATGTAGTCATACCAGCCGGGCTGGTTCTGCGGCCCCACGTACAGGGTCACCGTATCGATATCGGTTTCCTGGGGCCGGTCGGTGTGGATGGCCATGCCGGCCACTTCGCCCTTGCGGATGCCCACGGGCACCACCTCGTGGCCGTGGTTTTTGAGCATGTGCGCGGCCCGGAAAGAGTAGCGGGCCGGGTTATCCGAAGCGCCGAGAACGAGGGTTTTTTTAGAAGAGGCCATGGGTGGTTGATGCGAAAAAGCAGAGCGGAACGAGGCGTGCTATCCGCAACAACCCCCGGTCGGGCCACCTGGTTCGTTAAACCGAGGGCGAGGGCGCGGGCGATGCGCTCAGGCGGGCCAGCGCCCAGGCCCCCACGGCCAGCGTGAAATCGCGCACGGCCACGTCGAGGTACTGCCCACTGGCCAGCAGTGTCAGGCCAATGGCAATGAGCCAGGCCATGACCACCCAGGCCCCGACGCGCGGCCGAAACAGCACCAGCGCCCCGGCCGTGATTTCAATAATGCCCACAATCAGCATAAAGGTGTGGGCCGAAAAAGGCAGCATTTTCACCAGGCCGGGCGCGAGGTAGGCTTCCCAGTTGGTGAGCAGGTTGGTGAATTTGTCGAGGCCCGCCACAATGGGCACCAGGCCGTAAGTGAGGGTCAGGACGCGGGCGACGGTGTGCGTCGCGCTGGTCGCGGGCCGGGCTTCGGCATACGACGAGTTGGCTGGGTTGGCGGTGGAGGCTAACATGGCGTTGGGCTGGGGATTAAGTGAATCGTTGCCATTTGATGCGCCTGCCCAGTGCTGGGTTACACTTCTTCGCCGGTTTTTTTGCTTGTAACTTATCAGCCGGTCCCGGCATCTAACGGTCACTCCCGGTAGGCCGCGCGTTCCAACCTTCAACTTTATGCTTCCCCCGCTGGCTCTCATGCCTTACGCTCCGCTTCCCGATTCTGAGGTTATTCGCCGCGTGTTGGCGGGCGAGAAGCAGCTGTTCGAGCTGCTTATGCGCCGCTACAACCAGCGTTTGTACCGCACCGGCATTGCCGTGCTCGGCCAGCCGCCCGCCGCCGAAGAAGCCATGCAGAGCACCTGGGTGAAAGCCTACGAGCACCTGGCCCGGTTCGAGGAGCGCGCCAGTTTCCCGACCTGGCTCACCCGCATCATGCTCAACGAATGCCTGATGGACCGCCGCCGCCAGCAACGCTTCCGCGACCGCCCGTTGCCCGACGATGATGACGGTAACCCCAGCCCCGAACCCCCGGCCGATGCGCCCACGCCCCTGCAAACCTTGCTGAACGAGGAGCTGCGCGGGGCACTCGAAACCGCCGTGCAGGCCCTGCCCACCACTTACCGCAGCGTGTTTGTGCTGCGCGAAGTGGAAGGCCTGAGCGTGACCCAAACCGCCGTTGCGCTCCGTCTCACCGAGACAAATGTGAAAGTGCGGCTGCTGCGGGCACGGGCACGACTGCGCGCGCAGCTGGCTGGTTTTGCGCCGCCGCGGGCCTTCCCTTTCCTCGGCCCGCGCTGCGACCGGATGGTGGAGGCCGTTTTGGCCCACCTCGGCCCGCCGCTACTTGCAAGCGTGCTGCAATAAGCCGTCGTAGCCTACCTCGCCACCAGCGCGGCCACAGCCTCGGCGCACCGCTCGCCATCCATGGCCGCCGACACGATGCCGCCCGCGTAGCCCGCGCCCTCGCCGCACGGAAAAAGGCCCGTCACCACGGGGTGCTGCAAGGTGTCTTTGTCGCGCGGAATGCGGATGGGGGCCGAAGTCCGGCTTTCCACGCCCACAATCTGGGCGGCATTAGTGGCGTAGCCGGGAATTTTACGGCCGAAGTCGCGAAAGCCCTGGCGCAGGCGTTCGGCCAGGGCCGGGCCCAGCACGTCGTCCATTCGCACGGGCACCAGGCCGGGCTGGTACGAGGTTTCGAGCAGGCTGGTCGAGGGCTTGTTGTTGAGAAAATCGCCCAGCAGCTGGGCCGGGGCACGCTGGGTGCCGCCCGCCGCCTGGCAGGCCAGCTGCTCGATGGCCTGCTGAAAATGCAGGCCAGCCAGCGGGCCGTGCTGCTTCAGGTCCAGGTCGGCCAGCTCCACGGCGGCCACAATGCCGGAGTTGGCAAAGCGCGAGTCGCGGCGGCTGGGGCTCATGCCGTTCACCACCACTTCGCCGGG
>JAYULN010000515.1:0-1461 GCA_043763525.1 Hymenobacter sp. | reverse complement strand
GGGCAAAGGCAAGGTGAACTTCCGCCTGCGCGATTCCATTTTCGGCCGCCAGCGCTACTGGGGCGAGCCTATTCCGATTTACTACAAGGACGGCACGGCCTACGGCATCGCCGAAAGCGACCTGCCGCTGGTGCTGCCCGAAATCCGCGAGTACAAGCCCACCGAAACCGGCGAGCCGCCCCTCGGCCGCGCCCAAAACTGGCTCTACAAGGATAAGTACCCCTACGAGTTGAGCACCATGCCCGGCTGGGCGGGCTCGTCGTGGTACTACCTCCGCTACATGGACCCCACCAACGAAGCCCGCTTCGTATCGGAGGAGGCCGAGCAATACTGGGGCACCGTGGACCTCTACATGGGCGGGGCCGAGCACGCCACTGGCCACCTGTTGTATGCCCGGTTCTGGTATCTGTTTTTGAAGGATTTGGGCCTCGTCAGCAGCAACGAGCCTTTCCAGAAACTGATTAATCAGGGGATGATTCTGGGGGTATCGGAGAAGATTCTGCGTCGCGGTCATACATCATCTTCAGGTGCTCAAGGTGAAAGCAGTTCTAACAATCTTATTATTAGAACAAAATCAGCAGGCATTACTTTGCACAACAATGAATTGATTAGCCAATATGTGAGCGCAGATATTTTTTCGAATGAAGAAATATCTGGAATGGGCCAACCATACATTTCACTTAATGTGCCAATTGAATTCACCAACGGTAGCGAAATGCAACCTCAGCAAATGCTTCAGTATTTGCAATGGAAAAACGAGCGAATGAGCAGCGTATTTGTTTGTTCAAACGGCTACTATATTTTCTACTATCACGAGGAGAATAATTCTTATTCCTATAGCAGATTTGAACCAATTAACGAAGGGCAACATCCTTTTCAAGACTCTACTGGAATTGGCAATATCACAGAACATCAAGTAAAGCCAACTGCTTTTAAGACTCGGCCCGAAGTCGAAAAGATGTCGAAGTCGAAATATAATGTTGTTAACCCCAACATTCTAATCGACAAATACGGCGCGGACGCCCTGCGCCTCTACGAGATGTTCCTTGGCCCGCTGGAGCAGTACAAGCCCTGGAACACCAACGGCATCAGCGGCGTGAGCGGCTTCCTCAAAAAGCTCTGGCGGCTCTTCCACCCCGAAGACGGGGACCTCGCCGTAACCGACGAGTCCGCCACACCCGCCGAGCTGAAGGTGCTGCACAAAGCCATCCGCAAGGTGCAGGACGATATCGACAAGTTCAGCTTCAACACCACGGTGAGCGTGTTCATGATTACCGTGAACGAACTGACGGCCGTCAACTGCCGCAAACGCGCCATTCTGGAGCCGCTGGTGGTCCTCTTGTCCCCGTATGCCCCCCACCTGGCCGAAGAGCTGTGGCAGGAGCTGGGCCACGCGGCCGGCAGCATCAGCACCGCCGGCTACCCCGAGTTCCGCGAAGAATACCTGGTGGAAGACTCGGT
>JAYULN010000514.1:0-3722 GCA_043763525.1 Hymenobacter sp. | reverse complement strand
AGCCCACGGGCAGCGGCAAGGTTTCGAGAGCGGCCAACTCGGCGGCACTCATAGCCATAACGTCGGGCTCCCGTTGCGCCCACGTTACGCCGTGTAGGGCCGGGGCCGTGGTGTAGCCCCGCTTGGTGGCCCACTTCACAAAGGATTTGAGGCGAAACAGGTTCTTGTGTATGCTGTTATCGGCCAGCCCGGCTACGTTCAGCAGGTAGGCCGTAAACCGGTCGCCCACGGCGGGGGTGAGCGTGTCGAAATCTACCGCGTAACCCGTCGATTGGGAAAATTCCCGTAGGTGCCGCCCCGCCGTGGCGTGGCCTTGTGCCGTACCCCGCGTGCCAGCGGCGCGGGTATAGTTCACCCATTCGTCAAAGCGCTGCCAAAAGCTGCCCGCTACGGGTGTCGCTTCGGGTTCGTCGGGGCGTTCAGGCGCGGCGGTTTCGCGTAGGGCGGCAGCCGTGGGCAAGGTGCCAGTGGCTAGGCTTTCGGAGTAGGTCAACAGCATCCGGTTAGCCATATCGGTTAGCGCGTCGTTCAGCAGCCCGTTCAGCTCGTTGCCCTTGCCACGTACTTGCGCCCGTTGGTCGGCCTTTATCCATTTATCGGGGTGAATGCTCCGGCCGGTGTAAACCTTAATCCGGTGCCGCCTATCAACGGTCAGCAGAGCATAAATGGCCGTGGGGCGGTCTACCCCCGGCTCTTTCAGGTGAAAGCTAACGGTTGCCATAAAATGTGTTTGTAGTTGCCGCTATAAATATAGGGTGCGTACCCCGATAAGGGTACACGCAAGGGTACACACTAGCACATTTTAACCGGGTCTATGCCGATTCAACCCGACTACTCGCCACTATAAAAGGCCCTCAGTTCGTAATTAGGCTGCTTTTGTATCTGTTCGCAGTCGGGATAAATAATAGGGTTGCATTCCAACTGTTGCCACAGAAAAAGCCCCTTACTAACGTGTAAGGGGCTTTTTTATTGCTGGTGAATGGAATGGTGTACGAATTCTATCGATGAATTCATGTGCTTTTGTCAGATTTTGGGACTAATCCGGTCCAGCGGTAGTTTATTTAACGATTGGCTATAAGTATTGGCTTGCATTTAGTTCTACCCACCTTGATTCCTTGCTTATGAATACCACGCGTGACCTTACTACTTCGCCAGTTGACCGGCGAAACATCTTAATAATCAACTTGCGCTGACCGAAATGGCAGGCCAGATTTCGCCTGCAGGTTTTGAATTCGAGGGCATACTCCGGTTCACTAAAACCCAAGTGGCCGAGTTCTTTGAGGTTGACATGAGAACCATCACACGTCTCTTGGAGCAGCATAGTAAGGAGCTATCGGAGAGTGGATATGAACTTATAAGTGGAACCCGTCTCAAACAGCTTAAGCTACTTTTGCTATCAGACACTAATTCTCAAAATCAACTGAAGGACATTGATGTCCTTCAGTTGTCAGAAGCCCATGATAGTGAGTTAATTGGGCCACGGGCCAGAAGTTTAGGACTATTTTCATATAAGTCATTACTAAATGTCGGAATGCTTTTAACTGAATCGGAGAGCGCTAGGGAGTTGCGAGCAGCAATGCTTAGCATTGTCCTAGACGTTTTAAATCGAAAGTTGGGTGGCAGCACAAAGTATATTAACCAGCGAGAAGAGGAATTTGTACCCAGTGCAGTTAGGGAGCATAACTATCGCCAAGAGTTCACAAATACCTTAGATGCTTGCATCGCCCCAAATGGGTTTAAGTACGGCCAACTTACTGACCGCATTTATATGAGCATCTTCCGAGAGAATGCTAAAGAATACAAACAAGTTATTAAGCTAAATCCTAAGGACAGCGTTAGACCGACATTATACAGCGAGGTATTAGATTTGATTGCAAGCTATGAAAATGGGTTTGCTGAATATTTGTGTAAAGAACACGCCCGGCTGGAGAGGCAGTTGCGACTTTCAGAAGCGAACGAACTCTTTCGCAAGTTTGAACACGATACTTCGGCAATCTACCGCCCCCTGCTAGAAAAAGCTCGCGGCTTAATGGCAAGTCGAGATATGGCATTTCGAGATGCGCTTCACGAAAAGCTAAAAGACTACGTTGGTGCGTTACCTGAAGCAGAGTTCACCAAGTTCCTAGGAGAGAAGAGTCAAGTCTTGAAGGACCGACTACTTGAGAATCAAGATGTTTTTAAGCGTTTGCGTGACCGGTAGCATGTCGTATCGATATCCTGTTGTGAACTACGCTGTGTTTGCTCACGATGAAATCCTTGCTATATCAGGTGGCAGGGCAGGCGTATTGAATATAGATGCACTGGCAAGTATTCTGGAGCATATTCAAAATGACGACTATTATCCATCGTTTGAAGAAAAGTTGACACAGTTAGTGTTTGCTGTTAATAAGGGCCACTGTTTCAACGATGGTAATAAGCGGCCTTCTATCGCGCTTGGTTCTTTTTTCATGGAGCTAAATGGACTAGATGTATTAGTAAATAAATTTATTCTGTGTATGGAAAATATATCTGTTTATGTTGCTGATAATAAAATAGATAGAATTTTTTTGGGTGAACTAATAGATTCGATTTTGAACGAGGATGATTTTAATGAATCAATCAAGTTGAAAATGATTGATGCTATTAGTTAATGATGTTACGCACCACTTCGGCATACTGTCTGAAAATGGCCTTTTCAGAAGCAGCTAAATTGTCTTTGTGAAGCGTGGACGCAATTAGTGCGTAAAATCAGTTAGTTAATGGGGCTCTGTATAGTTTACCTAATTGCTAACAAAAAGCCCTGTCAATCGACGGGTTTTTTGCATTTCACTTTTTCCGAATTCTAAAATTCCACGATAAACCCAATGGTGGGCACTACCAGCGCGTCGCTGTCGGGCAGCAGAATCGGTACCGCGTTGCTGCCATCCGGCTTTAGGGGCTGGCCGTCGGTGGTGGTGTAGCCGGAGTTGTCGGCCAGGCGCTCGAAGGTGTAGGTGGGCACCGCGATAGGCTTGGTCAGCAGGGCGTTCTGCACGTCGATGTAGAAATCGAAGCTGAGGCGGCGCAGGCTCACCTTCTTGTCCAGGCGCAGGTCGAGCTGCTGGAAGGAGCGCAGGCGCTGGGTGTTGAGCTGGCTATAGTCGGGAATGCCCTGGCCTACGGCCTGGTAGCTGGCGCGGCTGGCGGCCTGGTCGTAGGGCGTGTAGGGGCCGCCGCCGCCCACGCGGTACTTGGCGCCCAGCTCCCAGCCGCGCCCTAATTGGTAGCCCAGCAGGGCCGAACCCAGAAAGCGGGTGTCCCAGGCCGTGGGCTTGTACTGGCCGTCGCGGCCCGTGAACTCGGAGCGGAAGGCCGTGAGCGACACGATGGCGAAGAGCTTGCCGCTCAGCTTCTGCTGGAAAAAGGCCTCGGCCCCGTAAGCACGCCCGTCGCCGGTGCTCGTGACGGCCTCGTTGCCGATGGCGTTGAAATCGCCGCCCAGGTTGGCCAGGCTGATGCCGTCGCGGGCGCTTACCGGATAGTAGGCGTACTTTTTATAGAAGCCCTCCAGCGTGAGGCGGGTGCCCGCGCCGGGCAGCCACTCCAGCCCCGCCACCGCGTGGTCGGAGCGAATGTAGCGGCTGCCCTCGTTCACGAGCCGCCCACTGGGGTCGCGGTAGCCCAGAATGGTGCTGGGCGGAATCTTATAGTAGCGGCCCAGGCTGGCGTTCAGGTTCAGGGTGGGCAGCAGGGCGTAGCTTAGC
>JAYULN010000513.1:0-9370 GCA_043763525.1 Hymenobacter sp. | reverse complement strand
TCGAACTCACCAAATAATCCGTGTAAAGGTCCAGCGTGCAAGTCATCATAGCGGTAATAAACGGGGCAAGTACCCAAACGACTGCGTAACATCAGTTACTACTAATTCCATCACTCAAATCTATAATCGGCGTGTCGTGGAAGGCTTCCTCACTGACAAAACGAGCCCGATTTCAATCAATTTTGCGATTCCAGACCATCCTTGGGTTGATAATAGCGACGGCGCCGCCGTGCGTATTGCGATGACCGTGGCTCAGGCGGGTACTCAGGCTGGTCTGTTAGCAAAGCTGAAGCACGAATGGCAAAGTGCTGACGGCGAAATCGAAGTTGAAACTGAAGAAGAAGAAGGAGTAGTCAACTCCGATTTGACGGTAGGTGCTGATGTTACATCGGTCTCTTCATTAAGAGCCAATGAAGGCATGTCTTTGCTGGGCGTAAAATTTTATGGTCAAGGGTTCGTACTCAATGCAGAAGACGCCGCTTCTCTCAGCGCAACATCAAGCCGGCCATTAATTAAGCATTTCGTAGGTGGTCAGGACTTAACACAAAGGCCGAGAGAGTTGTCGGTTGTTGATGCGAATGGATTAGGTATTGAAGACTTAATTTCAACTTACCCAGATGCCTATCAGCACTTGTAGTTAAACGTCAAGCCTGAACGCGAGCATAATCCTAGGGAAGCGAGACGTTTGCGTTGGTGGTTGTTTGGGGTGGTCCAGTAAAAACGGACAGTGAGCTAAGGTAGGTTGTTTTTTAGGTCCTGTTCAAATTGATGCGGTGAGCGGTAGTCAAGGGCGGAGTGGCGGCGGTCAAGATTGAAGTAGGTGTCGAGGTAATGGGCGACCTCCAGCCGGGCCTCTTCCAAGGAAGCAAAGGGGCTGCCGCCGGGTAGCAATTCGGTTTTGAGGGTGCTCCAGCCCGCTTCGGCCTGCGCATTATCGTAGGGATTGCCCGGCCGGCTGAAGCTGGGCAGGGCCCCGGCCTGTGCGATGCGGGCGCGGCAAGCGGCGCTGGTGTACTGGCTGCCCCGGTCGGCGTGGATGATGAGCCCCGGTGCCGGCTGGCGCAACGTCAGGGCTTGCTCGAGCGCGTGGAGCACGAGTTCGGTGGGCATCTGCGCGGCCAGGTGCCAGCCCACGACCCGGCGTGAACAAGCGTCGCGCCACGTGGCTAGGTAGCACCAGCGCCCGCCCACCAACGGCAAGTACGTGATGTCGCCCACCCAGACCTGGTTGAGGGCGGTGGACGCCGGCTGGCCCAGCAGTCGGTTTTCGGCCACAATAGCCGCAGGGTCGGCCACGGTCGTGCGGGGACGTTGCGGCCGGGTGCTCAGGGCCCGTAACCCCTGCCGGTGCAGCCACGAGCGTAACGCGTAGCGGCCGATTAGGTGGCCTTCAGCGCGTAGCTCCGCCCGCAACCGGCGGGTGCCGTAGCGGCCGGCATGGCGCGTAAAGGCCTGTTGGGCCGCAGTATGCCAAGGTGCCGGGGCCACAGCGGGCCGTTGGCACCACTGGTAATACCCGGCCGTGCTCACGGCTAACAAGCGGCAGAGCACCTGCACCGGCCAAGGCTCGGCGCAGTCCTCTATGAACTGGTAACGGCTCATGATTGAGGCGGTTGTGCAAAGATGGTCACGACTTTTTTTAAAATATCGCGCTCCATTTCCACGCGCCGGAGCACGGCACGCAGTTGCTTGATTTCGTCACGCTCGGCGCTGCTGGGCACGGCTAGTTCCAGCGCCTGGCGCTGCCAGCGGCCCAATAGGGCGGGCGAAATGCCTTGGGCACGGGCCACGTCGCTTTGTCGGGCACCGGCCGCCACTTGGCGCACGCATTCGGCCTTGAAGGCGGGCGTGTATTTCTTGCGGGTGGTGGGGGCTCCACCAGAATTCTCTTTTTCGGTCATGGGCATCGGAAGTTAAGACTTCTCACTGTCCGTTTTGCCTAAACCACCTCAGTTTGGTGAAAACCAACCCAGTATGCGCAAGGCAATTGGTGGTCTGACTCGGTACATAGCCACAGCCGAAACAGCAAAGCACCGACTCTTTCAATTCATTCCTGGAGACTGGGTAGCTGAAGGCACAGGTATAGTAATTGCTACGGACGATGCTTATTGTTTGGGTGTTCTGTCGTCGAAAGCTCATATAGTTTGGGCTGTTGCAGCGGGCGGAATTCTTGGCGTTGGAGCGACACCTCGCTATAATAAAACACGTTGCTTTGAGCCATTCCCCTTCCCCGTCGCCACGCCCGCGCAGCAGGCCCGCATCCGCGAGCTAGCCGAACAACTCGACGCCCACCGCAAGCGCCAGCAGGCCCAGCACCCTAGCCTAACCCTCACCGACCTCTACAACGTGGTGGAGAAGCTGCGCGCTAACCAGCCCCTCACGACTAAAGACCAGACCGTGAATCAGCAGGGCCTAGCCTTCGTCGTGCTCAGCCTGCACCAGCAGCTCGACGCCACTGTGGGCGAGGCCTACGGCTGGCCTGCCAACATGCCCGACGCCGAGATTCTCACGCGCCTGGTGCGCCTCAACCACGAGCGCGCCCGCGAGGAAGCTGCCGGCCACGTACGCTATCTGCGCCCCGCCTACCAAGCCCCCGGAACCGAGCAGGCCACTCTGGCACTGCCCACAGCAGCAGCCACAGCGGCGGTCGTCACGGCCACCGGCCCACAGGTCTGGCCTACTGAGCTGGCCCTCCAGATGCAGGCCTTGCGAGATGCCCTTCAGCAAGCGGCCCAGCCCCAAACGGCGGCCCAGGTTGTCGCCGGCTTCAAGCGCCTCAAAGCCGATAAGGTGGAGCCACTGCTCGCCACGTTGGCCGCGCTGAGCCTGGTCAGGCAAACCCCGGAAGGAGCTTACGCGACTTAGCCGGTGCAAAGGTTTATCTGTTCATTCGCATCCGGTAGCTGATTTTCTGCCGGGCCATTTCCTATTGCGCTGCGCAGGCCCCGCACAGGTCGTCGCAGCCCCTTTCCAGCGCTCTATCTTTCTGTTGATGCCTGTTGCTACCTACCCATTGGTCCACATTCCGTTGCTGTTGGCTCGCGCGCACGAAGCCGTTCCCTTCCCGCCTCGTGCCCCCGCGCCCGTCGCCCCACCCGTCGTGCCAGCATCGCCCCTCATTTTCCGGCTTGACCCGGCGATTCGGTGGCTGGCGCTGGCCCTGGTATTGCTGGTGGGGAGTATGGTGGCGTCCGGCACAGGTGCTCTGGGGCTGCTCATTGGCATCGGCGTGTGCGTGATTTGGGTGGCCACCCGCCGCAATTACCGGTTGCACTACGCCCAGCAGCAGCAGGCGTACCACGAGGCGGGCACCATCTACGCCGCTTGTTTAACGCGGCTGGCCCGCTACGAACAGGAGCAGTATGCCTTCGCTTTGGCCGATGACCTGCCCCGGTTCCGCCGGGAGCGGTTGGCCGGATTGCTGGCGACCACACTACCGCCGCAACCCATTCCCGCTGACGTACTAGCACCGCCGCGAGGTCGTAGCGAGGCCGCCTTTCTGGAGCACCTGCGCCAGCACTTTGGCGCAAACACCATTTTCGTTAATTGCCGCGTCCCTGTCGACGACCCGCGGCTGGGCACGCGCTGGTACTTCCCCGACTTTGTGTACCGCGACGCATCGGGCCTGTGCATCGACATTGAAATTGACGAGCCCTACGTGTGGGCCACCGGCCTGCCCCACCATTGCCTGGGGCAGGACGAGGACCGGAATGCCTTTTTCCTGCGCAAGCAATGGGCCGTCATTCGGTTCGCGGAGGAACAGGTCGTACGCCAGCCCTTGCTCTGTTGCCAGGTTATCGCGGCCGAGGTATTTGCCTTGACACGCCGCCACTACGCGGCTCGTTTCTATTGGGAGCGCTTGGTGCTGGTGCCCCAGTGGGACCAAGCCCACGCCCGCCGCATGGCCGCCAGCCGGAGCAGGGCCGCCTACCTACCTGTTGTTCCGGCATAACCATAAAAAGGAGGGACCTTTCAGAACTGAGTAGCAAGACGACCTCTTAGGTTCTGAATTGAGTGTCAATAGCAGGACCCTGTCAGCGCTGAGACAGTAACCCTTGTCCACTACCTGTTAGAAAAATGTAGACGTTCGAAAACCTGGTAGCAAAAGGCCCCTCATTCCACGCTTCTACAGCCCACTCCATACAAAGGGCTGTACTCTGGATGCATAGAGGTGTCCAAAATACATCTACGAAAAGGCCTACAAACCTGCGTTTGTGGGCCTTTTCGTAGATGGTAAATCGTCCAAAAAATGGCGAATTAATATACGGGGAAAGCTTCTACTATCTTGGATTCAGCGGCAATGGCAGAGCCGCTTATTTCCATGGCCTTGGCGTCGGCACATATTTTTTTCAATCTGGCAACCTTGTTGGTAGCCGCTATAGAAGAAAGGTTATATGTGTTCAATTTGCTGACAAACATATAGATGTAATCCCATAGACTGTTGCAAGAGTAGTAAAACTGGTTTACAATCAATTGTTCCAGTTCGTACGAAGAGTAGGGATAATCATTTTTCGCATTCCAGTATTTCATCAACCTTATCATCGGCCGAATAAGACTCTTTTCGGAGGTGTTTTTACTGGCAACTTGGCTGTTAAAAGCGTTAGGGTGAGTTGTTAGCCACTTAGAGTAACTAGATAATGGTGCAGGAATCTGGTAATCGTCACCGTAGGTGGTTTTTATGGCTGGCACTAGCTCTATCTTAATTCGAGACAATTCCAGCACGACGGTAGGGTGAGAAGGGTATATCTCCGAGGTGGCGTACTTAGCCACGGCGAACTCCCTCAGCCATCTCAAGTAGGTGTCGGGATTGTATGCGTAGGATGAAGTGTCAAAAACCACCATGTAGTCGACGTCGGAATGGTCATCGGCCCTACGCGGCATGAGTGTCTTCCTGGTATAGGAGCCAAATACCAGTCTCTGTTCAATCTGGCCCTGATTGAAATATGCCGTCAACTTATCGCTGAGGGAATCGATGTTCTTGTCTATTGCAGTGCGCTCGGCATCGGTGATGATGATTTGGCTTGCGGTGTTGGTGAGGTGATTGTTGACGCTCATGGCTTATTATTTAAGTAGATTGACGTTGTGGTTTAAGATTTGAGGAAGGGCGAAACGCTTTAATCAGCAGAGATATAAGCAGGACGCTACTGCTCATTCTGGTGCGGCATACTGCTGGGCTGCCCTATTCATGGTCCACTCGTCCCTTTTGCGTCGTAGCCAATAATAGAAATCTGGAACCAGCGGGCTCTGTGCTCGATGGTCGTAGATTTCGTCCTGAATTCGGCGCGCCGCTTCGCTTAGTTGCGCTTCTGATAAGGTGCTGGCATTGGCTTGTTGCCACACCTTGCGGAAGTGCCCGGCCAGCTGCCCCAGGCGCGCCATGGCTTCCTGGTTCTGCTGCCTCTGTTTTAGAAAAAACAGCAGGGCCGGCAGTATAGCCGCACCAGCTAGTACGAAGTGCTCAAAATCAACTTTTTGTGCCAAGCAAGAGATTGAAACCGCAGCAACAATGCCAAGCGCCGGGATAAGCAGGAAGCCATTATAGTCCTTGCGTAAGCCAGTGTCCCATTGAAAATTGCTTCGCTGACACACCAACCTACTCAAGCCAATCGACAAGGGTTCAATTTCAGCAGAATACCAGTCGCGCAATTTTTCAACGTCGGTTTTCAGCTTGAATAACGCATCAGAGTTCATCAACACGTCTTCAATTTCGGGGTCTCCGGCTTTGAAAACGGAGCATTCGATGTCCAATACGCTGCAATCGAAACTTTCTTGAATTTGTGCGGCTTGCTTTTTGATGCTTGCTATTGCCGGTTCAAAACCGAGGAAGTCCGCCAGCGTGATGAGCAGGCTATATAAAGCTACCGGGCCAGCGATGGATTCCTGCCAGATGGCCGTCAATGCAAGCACCGTGGAGAGAATCACAACCAGCACCAACTGCCCTGCTTGAACCTTTTTGGCGCTAGAATACAGCGCTCGTTGTGCGGCGAGCTTGCGCAGGTTCAGCGGTTCATTTTGGCGTTGTAGGATTGAATTCATTGATTAAAGGATGGGTGATTTGCTCGACCGTTACGAGGGAGGATTCTTGGGGAAAAACGAAAGCCCCCGTCAACAATGGCGGGGGCTTCTTGCGTTACCTACTGAGGTAGCGTCGTACGTCAACTACCATTACACCTACAGCGCGTACGGCAGCGCGCAGTCGGTCGGGGGTGCAGCCTAGTACGCCACACCAGTAGGTTAATTCCCAGGTCTCATTTACATTGACTCTGCTGCGGTCCGCTGGACCGCGGTTGCTAAGGTTGTCTGCCATGGCAGTAAGGAAAAAGGATTTTGAAAATGGCTGTGTAAGTCGTGCCGCAGCCATGCACGTTCTACACCTATTCTCAATACGTCTTCCTAATTCATGGCAAGTTTACCATTGTTTTGTAAAATTCTAGCGCACAGTAGTTTATTTTTTGCAAGCTTATAGACTTTCTTGATTGTAAGCGTGATTTTTTTCATTATGGGGAGAAGTATTTTCCATAATGAAAACGATACAGGTCCGCCCAATTCGGTTTCTCTACTTATTCATATGCGGACCACATGAAAACGAGCTTTGGACCAGACTTTTAAGACACGCTCCACAGTGTTTGGACGCGTCCGTCGAGTAGGCAACTTATTGCTAATCGGAGACAATTACTCCTTTCACAGGACAGTAAATATATTTTGTTTTGACCTGCGAAGTATTGTTCGTATCTTTGTCTCACCAAAAAAATATCAGGGCACTCCTCGGGAAACCTAGGTGTCTTTGTCCGGTATCTTAGCTCTATTTCTGTTGAAAGCAGTAACCTGTTTAGACAGGAAGGCCCACCCCAAGAGGGTGGGTTTTTTTTTGCCTCATGCTCCCGCCTCTTCCACCTCGCCTCGTCTTTACCAAACGCCCAACTGATTTTGCGACACAGTTGCAGAAACTAAAGGACCACGGACTGACCGTGCCGGATGAGGGGCGGGCCATGCGCTACCTCAAAAATATCAGCTACTACCGCCTGAGTGGGTACTGGCCCGCCAACATTGACCCGGCTACCAAGCGCTTTTATGTCGGCACTACCTTTGATGACTTGGTACGCGCCTACCGCTTCGATAAGAAGCTGCGCATACTGTGTCTGGAGGCAATTGAGCGGTTAGAAATTGCCTTTCGTACGCAACTCGTGCAGCACTGCACGCATTTTACGGGGGATACGAACTGGTACGAAAAGACTACTTCTTTTAAAAGTGTTACTACGCAGCAGCAAGGCAATGCGCGTAAATTGATTGAAACCATCATTGGTACCCCCACCCGACCTTATCTAAAAGGAGAGTTGGAGCGAGCGAAGGAAAAGCTATTCATTGCCGACTACTATGCCATGTACCACACGCCGGTGAATCCTCCGGCTTGGATGGCGTTGGAGGTCGTTACTTTTGGCACGCTCTCTAGGTTGTTTGAATTGTTCGTGGACGATACAACGCGCGGCCAAATAGCGGGCCACTTTCAGGTTGCCCTCTCCGTCTTCGAATCCTGGATAAAGAGCATCGGCGCCATCCGCAATAAGTTTGCGCACCACGAGCGTTTTTGGGACTTGGACATGCGGTCTATGAACATGAACACGGTTACTCCCGCGCCTTACTGGCTTAAGAATCCTAATTCGGCCGCCAGCAACACCAAGGTGTACTATGCCTTGTCGATTCTTAACTTTCTCATGGTGCAGGTAAGCCCCCGCTCGACCTTCGGCACGAAGGTGCTACGCATCATGCGCGAGCACCGAATCATTGAATCGGACTGGCATACGCGACACATGGGGTTTCCCGTTGATTGGGAGAAGGAACTGATGTGGACAGTTATCTAACTCGTGCAGAACCAAGGAACCCCTGCTGGGTTAAGCGGCAGAAGCAAAGGCGATTAGGCTGATATCAACAAATTAGTCGTTTCCCCAGCGCAGGTTCAGGGCCCACTTGGTGTGTGGGCCGATTTCGTACACGACTTCTTTGGTGCGCTCATCGAACCCCAGGTGGTTGATTAAGGTCTCGTCTGCCCACTTCAGGTCAGCCGTATCTCCTTCGTCAAGCAGTTGTTCCAGAATAAGCCGCTGCTCGTCGTTGGGAATCAAATCAAAGATTTCGTACAGCAGAATTTCCTGGCACGGCAGCTTTTTGGCCTGCTGCAGGGGCGTCTGCAAGGAGCCGGCGTACGTGTAATCGATGTAGCGAAAGGGCGGCTGCGGCAACAGGCCAGGCGTGAGCAACTCTTCGCAGAATTCGCGCCATTGGCTGATTTCCCGGTCCTTCTGCGAGCGGAACCAGGCAAGCATCGCCAGCACGTGCCGGCCGGGAACCCGAAAACGCAGGTCGTTCTTGGCAATGCCGTGCTCCGTTTCGAATCGCTTGTCGGGCTTGACGTGGTACCGGTCAAAAATGCGCTGGGCAGTTGGAAACGCTTTGTAAGCGCCGCCCACCAACTGGTAGTAATTGCCCTTGCGATTTTTGACCAGCAAGTATTTGCCTTTCACCCGGATGCGGAACAAGTACGCGATGGACAGGCGTACCTCGTCGTCCCGATGATACACCCGGGTTTGGAACCAGAGGCGCACGTGGCCCAGGTGGTAAAGCGCGTCCACGCCCGCTGCGTACACGGGCGTGGAAATGAAGTTGACGAGCAAGGCCACCGCCAGGGCGACCCAGGGATTGGGCGTTGGGTACAGCCGGGTGAGAAGCACCAGCGCCACGCCCATGCCAACGACCAGCGTGAAGATGATGCCTTTTTTCATTCGCTTACTTAATCTCGGGGCTGGGGTGAATCAGCGACAAGGTATGCTTTAACCCTTCAAACGTGAGGGGCTTGTCCGGATAGGCGTAAGCAATGGCCTCGGGCAGCCAGCGCAGCCGCAAGTCCGAGAAAGAGTGCCCCAAGCCGTTGTTGTGTTCCGGCCCCGTCAACTGCGCCAGCTCTTTTAGTTGCTTCGCCGTTAGCTGCGCGCCCGCCAAATCCTGTTCCAGGAGCTCCAGGCGCTCCTGCTCGTCGGGCCGCGTAAAGCGCATGACGACGGCGGCACGCCGCACAATGGCCTCGTCCAGGTAGTGGAGCCGGTTAGTGGACAAAAAAACGATGGCGCGGCCGCGCAGCTCGCGGGTTTCGTCAATTTTCTGAATCAGCGTGTTGACGGCCGCCTTCTCCTCCTGGTGCATCTGCGCCGTGGAGCGGGTAGTAGCGATGGCATCGGCTTCGTCAATCAGCAGAAAGGCGATGCGCTTCTTGCCAGCCTGCGTTTTCAACTCGTCGAAGGCCTGGTTGACGAGCTGGGCCATCTGCCCGTGCAGGCCTTCGCCGCGCACGCGGGTACTGAGCTTGATGAAAAAGCCG
>JAYULN010000512.1:0-1465 GCA_043763525.1 Hymenobacter sp. | reverse complement strand
CGGCCGAAGCGCAGGCCCCGCCCACCAAAAAACCGGCTAATACCACCCCTAAAACGGTTGCCAAAGCACCGGCTAAACTGACTGCCTCCACCCCGCTGGCCAGCCTGTTCAATGCTTATTGGGAAGACCGCGCCAAGCTGTTTCCGCTGAACGCGACGGCGCAGGGCGACAACCGCTACAACGACCAGTTGCCCAACGACCAGACCCGCACCTTTCGGGAGCGGCAGCGGCAGTTTTACCAGCAGTACCTCGCTGGTCTGCTAAAATTTGACCGGGCGAGGCTGTCGGCCGAAGACTAGGTGAGCTACAACATCTTTCAGTACGAAATGCAAACCCGGCTCGACGGCCTGAAGCTAAACACCTGGATGATGCCGTTTGCGCAGTTTTACAGCCTGCCCAACACCCTTGGGCAGCTGGGCACGGGCACCGGCACGCAGCCCTTCAAAACGGTGAAGGACTACGACAACTGGTTGGCCCGCCTCAATCAGTTTCCGGTGTGGGCCGATTCGGCGGTGGCCAACTTCCGGCAGGGAGCCGAAGCCGGCGTGGTGCTGCCCAAGGCGCTGGTGCTGAAAATGGTACCGCAGCTGGAGGCGCAAGTCACCGCCGATGCTACCAAGAGCCTGTTCTACGGCCCCATTACGCGGCTGCCGGCCAGCTTTTCGGAAGCCGACAAGGCCCGCCTGACCACGGCCTACCAGCAAATGATTCTCACGGTGCTGGTGCCGGCCTACCGCCACCTGGCCGATTTTCTGCGAAACGAATACCTGCGCCAGGCCCGCCCCAGCACCGGCCTGGCCGCCATCCCCGGCGGGGCCGAAATGTACCGCTACGACGTGCGCCTGATGACCACGACCACGCGCGAACCGGAGGCCATTTACCAAACCGGGCTGAGCGAGGTAAAGCGCATCCGCGCCGAGATGGAAAAAGTGAAGGCCCAAGTGGGCTTCAAGGGCGACCTGTCGGCCTTCTTCGCCTACCTGAACTCGGACCCCAAGTTCATGCCCTACAAAACGCCGGACGACGTGCTGAACGCCTTCCGCGCCATTCAGACCCGCATCATGCCCAACCTGCCCAAGCTGTTTGGGCGCGTGCCCAAGTCGTCGTTCGAGCTTCGGCAGACGGAGGCTTTCCGCGCCGCCACGGCTTCGGCCGAGTACAACCGGGGCACACCCGACGGCTCGCGGCCGGGCATTTTCTACGTGCCCATTCTCGATGCCACCACGTTCAACACCACGTCGGGCATGGAGTCGCTGTTTGCCCACGAGGCCATTCCGGGGCACCACTACCAGCTCTCGCTGCAACAGGAAAACACCCGCCTGCCCAAGTTCCGGCGCTTTGCCTCCTACCCCGCCTTCAGCGAGGGCTGGGCGCTGTACTGCGAAAGCCTGGGCCGGAGCTGGGCCTCTACAAAGACCCGTACCAGAAAATCGGGGCGCTGGGCGATGAAATTCACCGCGCCATT
>JAYULN010000511.1:0-3740 GCA_043763525.1 Hymenobacter sp. | reverse complement strand
CTGGCCATTCGCACCATGGCCAAGGCCATCTACAGCACCGAGCCGCTGGGCCACTTCGGCCTGGCCTTCGACCACTACTCGCACTTCACCTCGCCCATCCGCCGCTACCCCGACATGATGGCTCACCGCCTGCTCGAGCATTACCTGCTGGGCGGTAAAAACGTGGCCGTCGAGCCCGTGGAAGAAGAGTGCAAGCATTCCTCGGCCCGCGAGAAGCTGGCGGCTAATGCCGAGCGTGCCAGCATCAAGTTCAAACAGGTAGAGTTCATGGCCAATGAAATCGGCAACACCTTCAAGGGTGTGGTTTCGGGCCTGACGGAGCGCGGCATGTACATCGAAATCGAGGAGAACAAGTGCGAAGGCATGGTCCGCATCAGCGACATCCCCGGCGACTTTTTCGAGCTGGATAAGGACAACTACCGCATCGTGGGCCGCAACAACAAGCGCATCATCCAGTTCGGCGACGAGATGATGGTGGTCGTAAAATCGGCCAACCTCCTCGACCGTACCATCGACTTCGAACTAGTCGATGACCGGCCCGACTTCGTGAAAAAGCGCGAAGCCGACGAGCGCAAGCAGCGCGGCAGCGAGCCCCGTGGCTACCGCGAGCACAGCGGCGGCAAGGGGGGCAGCAAGGGCGGGTTTAAGGGCAAGCGGCGGTAGGCCCGGCCCCGCGAAACCTCACCCCCGGCCCCTCTCCAAAAGAGAGGGGAGCCTGACGAGTAACGAAGCCCCGGCTCTATCCAAAGTCGGGGCTTTGTTTTAGTTTTACCGACAACCCACTCATCATTCAGCCATGCCATCTCAGGAAGAAAAGCAACGCCGCAAGGCTATCCAAAGTGAGTTAATGCAAAAGGCCAATACAGAGAAACTCGCGGCGCTGCCGATGCCCAAAGAGAAGCTGCAAGCTTTTTCCGACTACCTCGACCAGCAACTGTCGGAGTATGATTGCGACGATACACTACGTTTCACGCAGGAATTCGCCGCCAGCCACAAACTCGCATTCGAACCCATCAAGCAATGGCTTGGCGACTTTGGCGGCTACTGTGACTGCGAAGCATTGGCTAATGTAGAGGAGAAGTACGAGGGCTTGTAGAACTGACTTGAACTGGGCGGTCACTATACAAACGACGCCGTGGCTCCCCTCTCTTTTGGAGAGGGGCCGGGGGTGAGGTTCCCCGCGCCTGCCGTTCTTTGCACCACCTATGACCCCAGCCGACTTCCCCGCTAACATCACCGTCGCCCTCGCTCAACTCGAATACGGGCAGGCTCCGGAAACTCTTTACGCCCCCATCCGCTACATTATGGGCCTGGGCGGCAAGCGCATTCGCCCGCTGCTTACGCTGCTTGGGGCGCACCTCTTTACCGATGAGCTCAGCGGCATCATCAAGCCGGCCCTGGCCACTGAAGTCTTCCACAACTTCACCCTGCTTCACGACGACCTGATGGACCAGGCGCCACTACGGCGCGGCCAGGCCACGGTGCATGAAAAATGGAACCCCAACGTGGCCATCCTCTCCGGCGATGTGATGCTGGTGCGGGCATTCGAGCTGTTCCTGGATGTGGAGCCCACGCTGCTCCCGCGCATCCTCGCCCGCTTCGGCCAGACGGCCGCCGAGGTCTGCGAAGGCCAGCAGTGGGACATGAATTTCGAGACCGAACCCCAGGTCAGCATCGCCCAGTATCTGGACATGATTCGCCTGAAAACGGCCGTCCTACTCGGCTTCTGCCTGGAGCTGGGGGCCCGCCTCGCCGGCGCTTCGGAAGCCGATGCCGAGCACCTCCGCCAGTTCGGCACCGACATCGGCCTGGCCTTCCAGCTGCGCGACGACCTGCTCGACGTGTACGGCGACACCGCCACCTTCGGCAAACGCGTGGGCGGCGACATCATCTCCGACAAAAAAACCTTTCTCCTGCTCTCCGCCCAAGCCCAGGCCAGCACTGCCCAGCAGGCCATCCTGGCCCGGCACATCGGCCAGCCCGTAGCCCATGCCGACACTAAGGTGGCAGCCATCCGGGCCATCTACGACGAGCTCGAAATTCGCCCTCAGACGGAGGCGCTCATCAATACCTACTTCCAGGATGCTCTCCAGCATCTGGAACGCGTGGCGGCCCCCGATGCCCGCAAAGAGCCCCTGCATCGCCTCGCCCTCCAGCTTATGGACCGCGAGAGCTAAGGCGGTTCTGCCCCCTTCCCACCTTCCTTTTCCCCGCGCCCTCAACTTGGTCCTCAATCCCATTTACATCCTAATCGGCCTCACTGTCGCCATATCCGCCTATGCCTGGTCGAAAGACGAGCTGATGGAATCCTGGATAATGCAGCCCTACGTCATGGCCCGCTCCGGGCAGTGGTACCGCCTGCTCACCTCCGGCTTCCTGCACGCCGATTGGGGCCACCTCCTGTTCAACATGTTTGCCTTCTACTCGTTCAGCCCCTTAGTGCTGGCGACGCTGGCCGACCGCTATGGTGAGGGTTTCGGCCTGGGCCTGTTTCTGCTGCTCTACCTGGGCGGCATTGTCATCTCCGATTTACCCACCTACTTCCAGCACCGCAACGACCGGGGCTATCGCAGCCTCGGCGCGTCGGGCGGGGTGTCGTCCGTCGTATTTGCCAGCATCCTGCTGTTCCCGGTCAATGCCAACGGCGGTGGCATCATCATCTTCCCCATTCCGTTTCCCATCCAGCCCTTTCTGTTCGGCTTCCTCTACCTGGCCTATTCCTGGTACATGGGCCGCCGTCGGGGCGATAATATCAACCACGATGCCCACTTCTACGGGGCCCTCTACGGCGTGGTGCTCATGCTGGCCCTCATGCCGGCTGCTGGCCCCGATTTTATTAGTCAAATCAGTCTGTTTATCCAATCAAGGCTTTGATAACCAGTTTATTGTATCAAAATAATTGGTTTAATATATCTATTTAAAGGGCCTTGCGTAAGGGTACCCAAATACACTCTTTCACTTTGACCCTTCATCATGCGTACCCTTCGTCAATTCGCTTCCCGCGTGCCCCTTGCCGCCCTGCTGCTGCCTCTGATGCTGTTCGTTTCGTCGTGCAGCCGCTACAACAACAACGGCAGCCTGTCCATCGCCGGGGTCATCTACCTCATCCTGGCCATCGCCGCCATCATCAGCTTGCTGAAGCAGGATTGGGACATCACCAAGAAGCTCATTTGGGGGGGCATCATTTGGTTCTTTCCCATCGGCGGCTCCATCATCTACTTCCTGTTCTCCGGCCGTAGGTAGTCAGGCATACGCCCTGCCCCAACAAAAAAAACCGGCCGCATGGTCTTGTCCTTACCCAAAACTCAGAAAAGCGCTGGCCAGTCGGTCAGCGCTTTTTTTTGGCGTTGGCGGTAGCTTGCGGGCATGAGCATTTCGACGCATTTTGGCGATGCCCACCAGTGGGCACACACGCATTTTGGGGCGGTGTCCCTCGGCGACGTACGCCGCAGCCGACGGGCGGTCCGGCTGGCAGCGGGGTGGGCACGGGAGCCTGGGGCGAGTATTCCGCGCCTAAGCCAGGGCCAGTCCTACGCCAGCAAAGCGGCCTACCAGCTGCTGGGCCACGCGCAGACCACGCCGGATGTGCTGCAAGGCCCTCATCGCCAGCTTGTCGCCCAGCAATTGCACGTTCCCGGCACCTAAGTAGTCGAACATAAGTATTCGGTAGTCAGACCCAATGTTAAATCTTGATTGACAGCACTTTCATGTCCGACTACTGACTACTTAATACTGGCTAC
>JAYULN010000510.1:0-1474 GCA_043763525.1 Hymenobacter sp. | reverse complement strand
ACGAGCTGACCAAGGAGCTGCACCTGGCCCGCCTGCACAACCCCCACGGCAACGAGCTGAACGAGCACTACTGCCGCCGCTGGGTGAGCCTGCGCCTGCTCGACGAGGCCCGCGCCCTGCCCCTGCCCGACACCGACGCGGCCCCCGTAACCGTGGCCGGCGCACAACGCTCGCGCTACTTCGGCACCGACGACGAGTACCTCTGCTTCACGCTGGCCCGCGCCGGCACCCCCACCCAACCCGCCCTAAGCGTAACCGTGGGCCTGCGCTGCGACGACAACCTGCGTGCCCACGTCCGCTTCCTCGACGACCCGGCCCTGCCCTTCCGCATCGTGAACGAAACCTGCGAGCGCTGCGCAATTGTGGACTGTGAGTCGAGGGCCGCCGCTCCCACGGAAATTGTGCGGCTGGCAGAGAAGGCGGCTTTTGAGGCGGCCGTGGCGGAGCTGGTGGCGGGGTAGCCTCACCCCTTCACCTCACCCCGGCCCCTCTCCGCAGGAGAGGGGCCGGGGTGAGGTGAAGGGGTGAGGTGAGCCGTCCGCGCCGCCCTAACTTTACCTTTCAAGCTCCCGCAACTCTTTTGACCGATTCCACCCCGCGCCTGCTCCCCTACGTGGCCCTGTTGCTACTCCTGCTGCTGGGCACCATTGGCTACGCGGCGTGGCGCATAGCCTACCGCCCCAACGTCACGGTTTTTCCCGAAGGGCCGGCCTATCTGTACATCCGCACCGGCACGGGCTATGCGGCGGTGCTCGATTCGCTGGAGCGCCACCAGCTGCTGCTGGAACCTGCCACTTTCCGCTGGGTGGCCGAGCACCACGACTACCCGCCGCACGTGCAGCCCGGCCGCTACCGCCTCGACCCGGGAATGGGTAATATTGACCTGGTGAAAATGCTGCTGTTTGGCCGGCAGGACACGGTGCGCTTCGAGCTGAAGCCTTTTCATTACCTCGACCGACTGCCGCGCCAGCTGGGTCGGCAGCTCGAAACCAATTCCTTCAAGCTGGAGCTGCTGCTGGGCGACAACGCCGGGCTGCAAGCCCGCTACCAACTCGATACCTGTACCATTCGCACGCTGTTTATTCCCGGCCAGCTCCGGCTGCTGTGGAACACCAGCGCCCCGGTTTTTCTGGATTCGGTAGCGGCCCGCCACCGCCGGTTCTGGACGGCCCAGCGCCAAGCGCGGGCCGACTCCCTGAAGATGACCCGCGTGCAGGTGAGCGTGCTGGCCAGCATCGTGCAGCGCGAAACCGCCCAGCCCACCGATAAGCCGCTCATCGCCGCCGTGTACCTCAACCGCCTCCGCAACGGCCAGCCCCTGCAAGCCGACCCCACCCTGCTGTGGCCCCTGCACGGCCTGGGTACCCGCAAGCGCGTGCTGAACGTGGACAAAAAAGTGGATTCGCCCTACAACACCTACCGCCACAAGGGCCTGCCGCCCGGCCCCATCACCACGCCCCTGCCCGGCTCGCTG
>JAYULN010000509.1:0-1474 GCA_043763525.1 Hymenobacter sp. | reverse complement strand
TCTACTGCTGCGCAACAGCCGTTATTTAGAGCGGTTCTCACGTTGCTGTACGGGATGTAGCGTCGACCCTTCGCGTCTCGGCGTTGAACGACAATCGTTAACCGGCGCGAACGGAAGACGCGAAGGGTCGCGTCGCTACATCCCGTACAACTACCTGAAATTTGCGCTATTCGGCAGATGGCAGCCAGATTCAAGTGGAAATGCAAGGCAAACAACAGCTATTACGTTCAGCTTATTAGAAATTACTAACGCAGTAAAGCATATGCCAGATGGCTACAAACAGAGAAAGCGCTTCGCGGAGCGCCTCCTCTGTTTAAAATTTTTAAGAAACTTAAGCGGCAGAAGCAACCGGCGCAGCCCCTTTCCCCGCCACCGGCGGCACCACGCTCACCCGCACCTGGCCGAAGCCCACGGCCACCACGAGACTAGGCAGCTTCAAACCCGTTTCTAAAGTGGCTTCGGTTACGGGGGCAGTTTGGCCGTCGGTGGTGGCGGTGAGGGAGCCGGTGGGCAGGCCGTGCAGCACCACGCGGTAGGTGGCGTAGCTGGGCTGGTACTCGCCTTCGATGGCCTGGTGCAGCACCAAATCCGTGGGTGAGCCGCTGACGGTAAAGCGGCGCAGGGTGCGCTGGCCCACCTGGTAGTCGTAGCCCTCGCCGCCGTCGTCGTAATGCACGCTTTCGGCGGTGCCGTTTTTGTAGTAAACGTGCAGCGTTAGCTCCTCAATGGCTTTTTCGCCCACGTATTGCAGCACGGGCTGCATGGGCACCACGGCCCCGGCCTTGACGAAGAGGGGAATGCGGGTGAGGTCGGCGGCGGCCCATACCTCGCTGCCGCCGGCGGTGGGGGCATCGGTCCAGTAGTAGAACCAGTCGCCGCGGGGCAGGTACATCCAGCGGCCCTCGGCCCCCGGCTGGGTGATGGGGCAGATAAGCAGGTTGTCGCCGAGGCCGAATTCGGCCATGCGCAGGTAGGTTTCGGTGTCGTTCTGGTCGAGGAAGGTGAGCGGGCGCAGCATGGGCGTGCCGGCCGTGGCGTACTGCCAGAAGGCGGTGTACATGTAGGGCAGCAGGCGGTAGCGCAGCTCGATGAAGTGCCGGGCCAAATCGGTGGTGGCCTCGCCGAAGCTCCAGGGCTCCTGGTCGCCGTGGTCGCCCGAGGAGTGGGTGCGGAAGAACGGGTGAAAGGCCCCGAGGGCAATCCAGCGGGCATACAGCTCGGGGGTGGGCGTATCGACGAAGCCGCCGATATCGGAACCGATGAAGCTGAAGCCTGAGATGCTCAGGCGCTGGCACTGAATGTTGGCCAGCCAGAGGTGCTCCCAGGAGGCAATGTTGTCGCCGGTCCAGCCCGAGGAGTAGCGCTGGCCCCCGCTGTAGGTGCTGCGCGTGATGGTGAACGGCCGGTTGGGGTAGCTGAACTGCTTCATGCCCTGGGCCGTGGCGCGGGCCATCTGCATGCCGTAGATGTTGTG
>JAYULN010000508.1:0-1476 GCA_043763525.1 Hymenobacter sp. | reverse complement strand
ACCATCGGGTACAAGCGGCGCTGCGGCTCTACCAGGCCAAGGTTCCCCCAGTTCTACACCATCGGGTACAAGCGGCGCTGCGGCTCTACCAAGCCAAGATTCCCCCGATCCTATTCCACCGGCTACAAGCGGCGAAGCGGCTCTACCAGGCCAAGATTCCCCCGGTTCTACACCATCGGGTACAAGCGGCGAAGCGGCTCCATCAACCCAAGGTCCTGGCTCCGAGCAGGGTTCGGGTAGTTCCAATGGTTCAGTCTCCTCGTCCAGTAGTGGCACTCCTGGAAACACTACGCCAGTTGCTGGTGAAATCGGTCAGCCCGCTGCGCAACCTGGAGGTAATGGCGTTAATAATCCGGATGGTGGAGGCAATAATGGAGGAGTCGGCGGTGCAGCAGCCGAAGGCAATCACGGAGGCAATGGTGCCGTAGCCGGGGGCGACCACGCTGTAGCCGGGGGTGCCGCTGAAACAACCGGGGCCAAGTGGTTGGATTGGGGCAAGGATGAGGCCCGCAGAGCATGGCGAATCAATGGGGTATTTCAGGTAGCCAACATTATGTCAATGATATCTGGGGCTTGGGCAGTTGCTCGACTTTTCCAGCGTTCCGCCACTGAGGAAGACAGGGTATTAGGCGTTCTCGGTCTAGCAAATACACTTGCTGTATCAATCGGAGATGCCCAGGCAGTGCTTTTGGTAGATAAGTCAGTAACTTCAGCTAAGTTGTCGGACGCAGATAAGGTGCAGTCTAAATCAGCTAGTCGCTGGGGTACAAGGTTTATAGGTCCTGGTATGTTAATGGTAGGTATTGCATTGACTGCAACGTCCTTGATAGGTCCGGCACGCAAGTATCAGACCAAAGCGACTAAAGAGAGCGCTATTTTGCTCGGCGTCAGTGCGATGAACGCTGCTGTGCAAATCGGAATGATGATGGCCATGTATTTTTTCGCCGCTGCAGCGGGACCGATTGGTATGGCAATTTCAGTACTGGTTTCACTACTCTTGCCCTCAGCAGAGGCATTGGCTGCGCTTGAGGTTCTCCGTGACCAACAAGCCACGCTTTGGCGTGACGGCCGCAAAGCTATAGCCGATATTGTTATAGCGTCTTATATAAAAACGGCTGAGCTTGATATTTTGCCGATTACTGCAATGGCGCATGGAGTATATGCACCGGCGAATGAAAAACAAATGAGAATTGACATGCGAAATCACGGAATGTTAACAGCGTTAGGTGACGAGGCAATTATTTACCAGAATTCACCTGAGGGAATAGAGAACGCGAAGGTATTAGCCGGCGCAATTTCGGTGTGCGATACACAGACATCAAAACCAACTGTAGGTGTAGGTAGTGAGCCTGTAAAGCCGGCTGCTAGTAAGTTAACTGCGGTTAGTTTGTTAAACATTAACGTCGCTGACCAAAAAGACTTTTATGTAAGCGACACGTCGATAAACGCGACATATCTTTCTGTTGTTGGCGTAAG
>JAYULN010000507.1:0-1476 GCA_043763525.1 Hymenobacter sp. | reverse complement strand
TCGACGCCGACATCGACCCCGCCACCGGCAAGGCCTACGGCAACTACGTGCCCTTCGTGGTGGAAACTTCGGTGGGCGCCGACCGCCTGTTCCTGGCTACCATGTGCAACGCCTACGAGGAGGAAACCATTACGGAAGGGGAGGGCGACGCCCAGACCACCAAAACCCGCACCGTACTGAAGCTGCACCCCGCCGTGGCCCCGGTGAAGGCCGCCATTTTCCCGCTCGTACGCAAAGACGGTATGCCCGAGAAGGCCCAGGAAATCTTCGATGCGCTGAAGTTTGATTTCCGCCTCGTGCTGGAAGAGCGGGATGCCATCGGCAAGCGCTATACCCGCCAGGACCTCATCGGCACGCCCTTCTGCATCGTGGTCGATGGCCAGACCCTGGAGGACGAAACCGTAACCGTGCGCCACCGCGACTCGCGCGAGCAAACCCGGATGCCGATTTCGGAGCTGAAGAGCTACATCGGCGAGGCGGTGAGCTTCCGCCGCATCTTCGAGCAGCTGTAGGAACTGGCTGTTTTTAGAGCGTGAAGTCTTGGCTCTGGAAACGAGCCTTATTTCTGACTGAAATTTAAAAAGCGCCGGCCGAAGGGTCGGCGCTTTTTAAATTATTGGTTAACAATAAATTGTGTTCGCAATCCACGGGAAGAGGAACCGATAATTTTAGCGAAAACGTCAATAAAATTGAGGGGGCTTAGCTAAAAAAGAGCGAATAAAAAAGCTAATCATATGGGCAATCACCCCAACCTCGCTTGGTATCTTTGAACTATCACACGAGTAGTCCCACACCGGGTGTCGCATTTTCCCTGGATTGGGGAAAAAGCGAAGCCCCGATTGCTGGACACAACCGGGGCTTCAAGAAGTGGGTGGCTGTACACCCTTTCTTCTGACGCAATGAAAAAGGAACGTGTGCTAAAACTACTGAAAGCAGCTGCTGTAGCTGTCTTTTTGGGGTTAATGGGTGGAGTAGGCAAAGGCTTTGGCCTTTTCTTAGTCACTCATTTACTCCGGTAGTTTGACTGAGGTAGTTCGGCCGTGTGCTGGGCTGCCTCTTTTTTTGATGTTCACAAATCTATGCAATGTTTACGAATCCTGGACAAGTATCGTTCAAAATGACTTGAAGATTGGTCGCTATTGTCAAGATGTAACGCTATGATAGACAGAGTATAAATCACCAATTGCTACCAATTGATTGGAAGAATCAGCCTAATGAGTTCTAATCAAATCGTTAATAATCTGGTAGATTATGTCTAACAGAGAGCTAAATTCTATTAAGTCGGGTAACCATCGAGAACTGCCTCTACCTCGCGGGGCTGTTATGTTCTGGTTGGTCACGCCGACATCGTCAGGCTCCCCTCTCTTTTGGAGAGGAGCCGCCCCGGAGGGGTCCCGTGAGGTTACGCGGGCCGCCCCTTCGCGTAACTTTGCCTTTTTGCAGGATTTTTATGTGGGCCACCCTCGCCTTGTTCAT